>JAAZJV010000056.1 GCA_012800135.1 Clostridiaceae bacterium
ACGAGCATGTGAGAAAGACCGATGTCGTTGATCTTCGCGATATTGTCCACGCGAGAATCCCCAAAATACTCACACCCTGCTTCGTGCATCACCTCAACCATCGGACGCCATGCACACAGCGCTTTCGTAATAAAATGGATTTGAATGCCGTATTGCTCGCCCAACGCTATCAGCGTCCGGACATTGTGAACAAGTTTGTTGCGGTCAATAACAAGTTCTGGAAAAGACATAAACTGACTCCTTATGAACGAAACGACCATGACGCCCGCATGAGTTGCATCGCCGCTTCGGGATACTTTCGCGTCATGACTCCGCAAGAAGCCATGATGTAGTTATGATCTATCTTAACATCTGCAGAAGAAGGCGGGTAGAGTTTTTCCAAAGGTGCTTCGTCAATTAAGCGGCGCACCATCGATTCTACCGACGGAAGGCGCGTCAGAGCGCCGCCTGTTGCCAAAACAGTGCCTACGGCGCTTAGATCGCGTCCGCGCACCGTTTGAACGCGACCGCGCGGCGTATAGTGTTCCACAAGTTGGCCTGCGTGTCGATTAAGCGCTTCACTGGCGCATGTAAAAACGAGCGGCAATATGAGCTGTATCTCTTCTTCCGTACGCGGCATATCCGGTATGCATAAAAGCTCTTCCTCATATGTCGAAGGAAGTAAACAGCGCTCCTGATAAGTCATCGCGCCGATTACCTGCGATCTGTTCAAAAAGACACCGAGGTCTCCTTCGACACTGCGCTTAGAAAACGGTTCAGGCGACGTTATCATCGGTCGGAATCGCTCACTTCCCCACGTCACCGAATGGACATCGGTCGTGGCGCCGCCGACATCTAAGACAAGAAGATCGCCCAGCGCGTCATAAAGGTGTTCCGCCATGGCCATCACCGCCCCCGGCGTCGGCATGATCGCTCCCGTCACCGTGTCGCGAATGCGAGCCATGCCCGGCGCTTCCACAATATGCGACTCAAACACCGTTTGAATGACCTCTCGCGCAGGCGCCACATTGAGCTCATCGAGTGTCGGATAAACGTTTTGCGTTATATAAAGCGGCGTGCCGAAACGTTCAGCTAAACGGCGAATATCGTCGTGATTATCGACGTTGCCGGCATAGAGAATCGGCACATCGGGAAGAGCTTTTGCAAGTGCTTCGAAATTGAAAAGCGCTGTCGCGCGTTCTCCGTGGTCTACGCCTCCTGACACCATGACGATGCGCGGTCGGACTGCCAGGCAACGTTCAATGTCGGATGGACGCAATTTTCCTGCCGTCACTGCGCGGATCACTGCGCCGGATCCGAGCGCCGCCTCGCGGGCGGCCCGCACCGTCATGTCGGGAACAAGGCCGTGCACCGTCATCGTAAGGCCGCCTGCTGCTGAACTCGTCGCCAGCACATCGGCCGCTTCAAGCGTATCCGTCATTAATCGCGATTGAAGATCGTCCTTGGCGCGCTGAAGCCCGATCATGACGTCGCCATCCTGAACTGTCGTAGCCGCCACGCCTTGACCCAAGAAAACAGGGTTATTGCCGTCCAGATCGTCGAATGCATTGACGACTGTCGTCGTGCTCCCGATTTCCGCACAAAGAAGATCAATCTTCATAAGCTTGTTCGCCTTGAACTTCCGACCGCTTTTTACGGCGCTGTTTTACGAGAAAACTTGCGACATCAATACCGCGAGAGCCTCGACCGAATCCGGCATCCATACCCGCTTCAACGGCGAGATCATGGTTTACCTGCGTCCCGCCGCCGACGAGGATCAGCCGTTCACGGAGACCTTTTTCAATACACGTATCTGCCAGTCGTTTCATATTCTGGTAATGAATATTGTTGTGCGAGATGATCGTCGAGGCAAGGATCGCTTCGGCGTCCGTCTCTACCGCTGCATCCACTAGTTTATCTACTGGGCAGGACGTACCCAGATAGTAATAGCGAATCCCAAAACTTTCGATGCCGCCGTGCTTAATGTCCAATATTTCTTTCAATCCGACCGAGTGTTCATCCTCGCCGATCGTCGCGGCTACCACCGTCATCGGGTGCGCATGAATCTCCTCGCGAATCTCCTGTTCCGTAAGTGTATCCGGCATGTCGGGTATATCGAGATTGCTGAGGTCGATATCAAAGTCGACCATCCCCTTCATCTCGATGTACGTTCCTTCTGAAGGATGTATGACTTGACTATGGATTATTTCACAATCGACAAGGTTCAGCTTTTCCCCAAGCGCTAATGCGGCCGCTTCCGCATGGCGAAGATCGCAAGGGAAAAACACCGTCAAAACGATGACGCCGTCCGACAAAAATTCGACTTCGGGACGAATGAGGTTCGGGTGATCGAAATACTTCTGCTTTTCTTCGATACGGCGGTTCACATTATCTTCCGGATCGAGCTCATCGATGAACACAATTTTTGAAGGATCCTCGAACGTATCGCCTCCGATGGCGTCTGACGCGCAACGAAAGGCAGAAGGCACATGATTGACGCCAAAATGCACGGACACCGGCGCAAAATAATCGTCTGCGCGGCGGTACAACGTCCCGTTGCCGACGCCTCCTTCAGGATCTCGACAGATGCCGTCGCCCTTGCGATCCGGATAGAAACCGCTGTCTACGAAAAATCCCTGTTCTACGGCATTGAAATAACCGCCGACATCGATCATTTCTTCCATAAAGAGGATGGCGCGTTCTTTGAGTTCGCGCGCTTGCTGCCCTAATGGACCGTCGCGTTTCACATCGACCATTTCTCTAAGGCCGTCCATGCCGTTAAGCGCCTGCCGCGCCGTATTGACAGCATTGATATTGAAGTAATGCCACGGTACGTTGCGCCCCTCGTCCGGGGTAATGGTCGACTGAATATCGGCTGATGTCAGTCTGGAAATCATCATATTCAGCGTGTGAGTCACAGTCGCTTCACGCGTCTCCGATTCCATGTATTTCGTATTCTGCTGTGCTCGAATTTTGTACTCACGAAACAGGTCGCGAAGCGCCACGGCGTAAGGCAAATCCAGTCGCATACAAGGAGCCGGCGGCGCCGTAGGCGGCACACTGGAAAGCGCGATGTTCTCTTTTTTGATCCCGCATTTTACTGAAAACATCGTGTTGATAGCGTGTTGGACCATAAGCTCAGGCATGACTTTCCATGCGTCCATAGCTGTGGCATTCGCATTGTGCGCGCCGTCAATCTGAAGCATCTCGCCCGCAGCGATGATGGCTTTGCTCTCGCACGCGTCTACAAAACTGCGCTTCATGTTGATATTGCGATAAAGCACGTTATACTGCGGATCCTGATGGACTCCGGAGACGCCTTCCTCATAAAACATGACTGCGATTTCAGGTCCGGCCACCCCTGACACGTACGAGTGATAATTGATCGGTCGACCTACTTCATCTTCTATGAGATCGAGCGCGCGCCTCGTCGCACGGCACTGTTTCCGTGTCACGGGAATGCCTCCGATCCCTTGTGTCGTGCCTTCGATGAGTGAATCGATATGAGACTGACCTGCCGTGCGGATAACCATGATGTGATCGGCTCCGTTCCAAGCTGCCATACGCATCCGTCGGATATCGTCCTCGAAGCGACCCGACGCAATCTCAGTCGTGATTACGCAATCGGGCTGCGGATCAATCGATCCGAAACCGCGACTTCCCGGAAGCGGCACGGATTGTTGCAGTGACTCCGATGTTTCGCGGTATTCAAAATCTCCGATCCGGCGCAGCGTACCCTGACCTTTACGCCAATGCCATGGGCGGCGCGGTGATTGATAATCTGAAAGACCGTTTAATATAGTGCGGATATCGAGGCGCTCGTCGGGGTTTAGAGTAATATTCGTTTCCCTTGCCGGCTTAACCGGTTTTTGACGTGTGAGGCTTGTCTCCACAGGCGACACGGTAAGCATGTCCTTTTCCCTCATACCCATCAAAGTGATCACGTCATTTATAAATTCGCCTCTGGCAAGCGCATCCCCTGCATCTTGTAGAGTTATTTTTTTCGCGCAAGCCAACTTCCATACGACATGACCTGCACCATGCGACATTAGATCACACGCCATGATTTGGTCGACGATCTCTTTAGCCTCACTGCTCGAAAATCCCATTCTGAGCAGTACGCTGCGCTCGATGGACGGCGTCGTATAG
>JAAZJV010000310.1 GCA_012800135.1 Clostridiaceae bacterium
CTTGGCAAGTTTAAATCGACGCAGAGCGCCTATCGTCTTGGACGGCGTTATGTCACACTCGTCTCTTTTGTTTCCTTTATTCTCATTCAGATTTTCGCCCCCGCTCTTAGCCGGTTTTTCATCAGCGGTTCCGACACGGGAGCACAGGCGACAGATCTCACTTTCGCCTTTCGCGTTGTAGCTCTGTGCCTTTTAATCGTCCCTTTTCTGAGTGTTGAACGTGGTTATATGCAAGGACACAAATTCATCGGCGTGTCATCGGCCAGCCAAGTTATTGAGCAGGCAGTGCGCATCGCCTTTGTATTGATTGGCGCCTATGTCACTCTTTATATATTCCATCAAAGCCAAGTACACGCCGTTTACGTCGCGCTTTTTGGCGCCGCGTTTGCCGCGTTTGTTGCCTGGATTTACGTTGTTGTCAAAAAGCGTTCAAACAAAGACGCCTTCCGCAGTCTTTCACAGAAAACAATCAACGACTTTAATCTTTCAGACGCATCATTACCTCCGCTCGAACAACACGCTGATCCTTCAAACGTTATCGTAAAAAAACTGATACACTACTGCAGTACGGTAGTTATTTATACCATCTCCATCCATATCTACACTGTCGTCGACATGAAACTGCTGCTTTACGGTCTGGATAAAATCGGCTATTCCGTCGTCGAAACACAAACAGTCGTCGGTATCGCCTCCAACTGGGCGCCCAAGATCGCCATGATCACTGCCGCACTTCCGATCGGGATGGCCAACAGCATCGCTCCCCATATCGCGAACAGCTACGCGAAACGCGATTTATTCGATGTCAACGTCAAGCTGAATCAGGCCATTGCCGTAATTTTCTGTATCAATCTTCCCCTCACGATCGGCCTCATTCTTTTCGCGCCAACGGTCTACACTATTTTTTATGGAATAAGTCCACACGGTTCCAACATCCTCATCATGACGCTTCTTCTGACCATGGTTAACAGCTTTGTCAATGTCTTCAGTATGGCGGGACAGAGTATGGGAAAAGGGAAGACGATCATCAAGTATACAATTATCGGCATCGTGGTTAACGCGGTATGTGATCTTCCGTTGATTTTTCTGTTCCACCGGATAGGGATTCGCGCGTATCTTGGCGCTTCGGCGTCAAGTATTTTGGGTCAATCCATCGTTTTAGCTCTCCTGATACGTTCGCTCCATCGCGAAGTTCATTTTAGTGCGAAACCGTCTTTTCAAATGGCAACAAAAATGTCAGTCCCCATTGTTGCGATGACTGCTGTCCTTTTGCTCTTGAGATGGATCTGGCCGACCGAGGGACATAGCCGCCTTTTTCAAACACTGCAAATGGTCGTCTTTGCTCTTGTCGGGATCGCAATCTATCTCCCGCTTGCGGGACGTACCGGTGTTCTCGACCCGATGCTTACACATCCTGTCGCTGTGCGTCTTTTAAAATTCAAACCCTTTGCGCTTTTGCTCGGCCGCCGCCCTCGCTCTGAAAAAACAGCCGTAAGAGAAGCAACGCAAGAGAATGCACAAAAAGAAGAGAAAAGTTAGAGTATTAGAGTACAGAAACGGTCAATTCGGCTAAAATGAGAACATTCCTACGTGAAAACATTAGAAAGTCGACGACGAGAAGAACAGTATTCCTCCGCGAGGATAATTGAAAACAGACGATGGATAAGCCAGCGCTCCTTCGCGAAAACTTTGGGAAATCGATGACGAGAAGAACATCATGTCATCGCGAGGACATTGGAAAGCCGATGACGAGAAAGGGAATCATCATTAATAAAAACGCTCACAAAGCTTACACGTATATCGATCACGTCGATCCTTATGAATACGACGAATTCGTAAAGCAGCACGTCCACTGCAATCTTTTGCAATCCTCCAAGTGGGGCGAAGTAAAATCCAATTGGGAGCACAGGCTCACAGGCTTGCGCGACGAACAAAATAAACTTATCGCTGCGTCACTCGCTCTTATCCGCCGCATCAAATCCGGCCACACGCTCTGGTATATCCCGCGCGGTCCTATCATGGACTACCGACAGCGCGAGACTGTTGCTTTCTACATGACGGAATTAAGAAATCAGGCTCATGCTGACCGCTGCGTTTTTCTTAAGATAGATCCTCCTGTTGTTGCGCACGCTGCGCCTATTGCGACATTTGAAGACGTTGTCGATCCTGAGGCACTCGATGCAAAAGCGCTTTTGGAATCGATCGGATTTCAACACCAGGGTTTTACCAAGGGGTTATACGACACGATCCAACCGCGTTATCAGGCAGTCACATTCGACGATGGACGCCTGATCGAGGATCGCCTCACATCGCGACGCCGCCGTGCAATCAAGAATGCTGAAAAGCGAATGCTTGAAGTGCACAGAGGCAACACGGACGATCTCGATGACTTCTGTTATCTCATTGAAAAGACAGAGGAAGCTAAAGACCTCGTTTTACGTGACAAAACATATTTTAAGAGACTCATGGATCTCTATGGTGATGACTCCATCCTCTACATTGCGCGCATCAATCTTTCCACTGCCATCACACGAGCAGAAAAAGAAAAACTGGATATCGAGACTCGAATAGCTGATCTTCCTGAAAATGCGCCAAAAAAAAGGCGCGTCTACCAAGAACAGCTCGACGCCTGTGAGTCATCGTTGCGTTTCTATCAAGAAATGCGCGAAAAAGAAGGTGATCTAGCGTTGCTTGCAGGTTGTTTGTCAGTACTTTATGGACGTTCCTGTGAATTACTGTACGCAGGCTTTAACCGTGATTACACACGCTTTGCCGCACAGGACGCTGCCTACGTAGCAACGATGAACGATGCCTTTCGAAAGGGTGCTGATTACGTCGGCATGGGCGGTATTTCGGGCGATTTAGAGGACGGTCTTCTCGAATATAAAAGCCATTTTGATCCGCACATTGTTTCTTATTTAGGCGAGTTCGACCTCCCTGTTTGCCCGGTTTTATACCGCCTCTACCGTTTTATGAAAGAAAAACTAGGACAACGCCTGATTAGGCTTATGCGCTAGTCCTGATGAACTTGAAGATGATGACTTTGGCATAAGCTTTAGGATTGCGCGCCGGTCGATAGCCTTGGTGCCCGTTGCCGTTTCGTGGATATATAAGCGCTAGTCTTGAGCGCAGGATGCTAGCCTGCAGAATTTGAAGCTAACGGACTAGGCTTATGAGTTTAGTCTGAAGAATTTGAAGATGACGGCTTATGCATAAGCTTTAGTCTTGTGCGCCGAACGCTAGCTGTCGCGAGATATCGTGCAGGGCGACAATCGCCCGATCAATCTCAGCTTCCGTATTGAACCAAGAAAAACTGAAGCGAACGGCGCCTTGTGATACCGTACCTAACGCTTCATGCATTCTTGGGGCGCAGTGTGCACCGGCACGTGTTGCAATACCATATGACGTGCTCAGCATGTCCGCTACAATCGCCGAGTCAATATCGCCCAAATTAAGCGCCACAATGGGCGCACGATCGTCAGTTGAAAAGTCGCCGTAGATCTGTATATCGGGGATAGAGACGACACCGTCATAAAAACGGCGCGTAAGAGACATTTCGTGCCGATGAATTTTTTTGATGCCGACACTTCGGATAAAGTTAATGCCTGCCACAAGTCCGGCAATACCGTGTGTATTGAGCGTTCCGGCCTCTAGACGCTCCGGATACGTCTCCGGCTGAGTTTTGCTAAATGACTGCACACCGGTGCCGCCAACTTTAAACGGACGAATGCCAACGCCTTCGCGAAGGCAAAGGCATCCTGTACCCTGCGGCCCGAAAAGCCCTTTATGTCCCGTTACACAAAGCACATCAATGCCAAGATTTTCCATATCAATAGACACTGAGCCTGCTGTCTGTGCCGCGTCAACAATAAAGAGAATGCCTCGCGCTCGTGCAAGACGACCGATGCGGCGCACATCGACAACGTTACCGGTTAAGTTGGACGCGTGCGTTACCACAATCGCGCGCGTTGAAGGCCTAATCTCAGCTTCAAACGCATCTATATCAATATTGCCGTAAGAGTCTGCAGGAACAATGCTCAGCGCGATATCGCCACGTTTTTCCAACCGGTAGAGCGGTCGGAGCACCGCGTTGTGCTCAAGTGCTGTCGTTATGACATGATCACCTTTCTTAAACAATCCGTAGAGCGCGATATTGAGCGCTTCGGTTGCATTTGATGTAAAAATGACGTGATCGGGTCGCTTGACATTGAAAAAATCGGCCACTTGCATTCGCGCTTCGAATATGAAACGCGATGACCACAATGCCGCCTCCCCCATGCCCCGTGCAGCATTTCCTGCAGTTTCCATCGCA
>JAAZJV010000311.1 GCA_012800135.1 Clostridiaceae bacterium
AAAGGACGATACAGAGGAAAGCGAGAGATGAGTATGAGTTTCTTAAAAAAGCGTCTGCAAATTGCAGAAGATAGGTTAGCGAAAGTTTTACATACGACTTTCGAGCCGGAGGTTAGGGAGCAGCAGGCACAGTATTATCGGGATCAGATCGAGGATATAAAGATGCAGATGCGGGAAAAGGGGGAGCGATGAACTCAGTTAATCTTATCGGCAGACTCACAAAAGACCCGGATCTTAGGTATACGACAGGTGCAGAACCGAAAGCTGTCTGTACATTTACCCTCGCGGTTAACGATCCTTTTACGAAAGACAGGGCGGACTTTATCCTCTGCCAAGCATGGGGCGGGAGAGCGGAGACGATCGGCAAGTACGTCAAAAAGGGTGATAGATTCGGCGTATCAGGGCGGATACGGCACGAGTCTTATCAGGATAAAGACGGCGAGTACAAGTCGATTACAAAAGTTGTTGTTACGGATTTTGACTTTTTAGAGCCGAAAAAAGAAACAACAACAAGCCGAGATGATGACTTTCCAACGGTCTCAGATGACGAAATTCCATTCTAGGAGTGAAGAACATGACGGCGGAGACGTATCTCAAGAAACTTGACAACCTACAGAGCCTAATAAATTCAAAAAGATTGCTTTATGATGAGCAACTCGCGATCTGCACGCAGGTTAATAAAGAGTTTGATCAGATTCGCGTCAAGACATCAAGGGATCTCCGGAGGCAAGAAGAAGAAAACGTCAAGTTAGCGATGATTGGTGAAGAGATCGATAAGCTTACGGCTCTTCCTGATGAAGCCAGGGTACTCTTTGATCAACTTGAGGACAATAGATACTCGGCGATTTTAACATCAAGGCATCTTGCAGGGTTGAAGTGGTCAGAGGTCAAGGAGATTGTCGGGTACGAGAAGTCATGGACACACGAGTTATATATTCGAGCCGTCGACGCTTTAGATGAATTACTAAAAGACCGGACACTACCGGACACTTTTGTGTGATATTGTGATATCAGCGAAGAGTCGGCAAAAAGTGTCGGCTCTTCTTTTCTCTCCGCTGGCGCAGGCATACTTGTGGGCGGGTAACTAACTGACAACTTTTCCAAAAACCAAGATGTGCTGACTCCTTTAACGATAATGTGTTGCGATCGCTTGCGCCAGCGGACAGTGAAGAAAGGGGCAGCATGGCCAAAGAGTATGCCAAGGCATTTTACAAATCGAAGAAGTGGCAGAGATGTCGCGCGTCTTACATCGCTGAAAGAAAATTGATCGATGGAGGCATGTGCGAGCACTGCAAGAAGAGGCTAGGGTCTGATGTCGATCATGTCGAGGAGATAACAGAGGCGAGCATCACCGATCCGAACGTGACATTGAATCCCGAGAACCTACAGCTGCTCTGCAAGGTTTGTCATAACCGAAAGACGAGGCAAGGCCAGCCGGGATATGTATTCGACGAGGCGGGCCGGCCGATATCCCTGTGATAATGCCCCCCATTCAAAAACCGAACAGATGTTCCCCAGGGACCGAAGGGGGGACTCATCTGTAATGCACAGGCCATTTCCCATGACCCCCGTCCTGAAAGGAGGAGCAATGGCTGACAAAAAAATAATTGAGATCACTCCTCAGCAGGAGAAAGAAAAACGAATTAAACGCGAGTTAGCGAGATTTAGACGACTTTATCGAGATCTGCCGAACGATGAAAAGATATTGCTTGAAAAGCTTGGACTTGAAGCGGCGTTTATGTCGGCCACGCTTGAGGATTTAAAAGACGTGGTCAACCGTGACGGCGTGGTAACGTCAATGCCCCAAGGCGAATATTCGATTGACCGAGAAAATCCTGCCTTGAAGTCCTACAATGCCTTAATCCAAAGATACAACACTACAGTTAAACAACTCTTTGATATTTTAGCGAAAACAAACGTTGAAACAAATGAATCAGGGAGCATTGAAGAGTTCATCAAGAAAAAATGAACCCGATCTTAGAATATTGGGCGTGGATTGAGGCGAACCCGAAAAAGGTTAACCGAAAGATCAAGTTGATGATTAAAAAGCTTGTGTCAGACATCACCGACGTGACAAGCGACGTGATTTACGATCAAGCAAAAGCGAATCATGCCATCAGCTTCTGCGAAAGGTATTGCCGGAACATCAAAGGGAAAGATGCGGGCAAGCTGGTTGTTCTTGATCTTTGGGAGAAAGCGTTTATCGCTTCTATCTTCGGCATTGTTTATAAAGATACAGGATTGAGGCGCACGAAGCGCGCTGTTTTAATTATTGCCAAGAAAAACGGCAAATCTTTTTTATCCGCTGCGATTGGACTGTATATGCAAATCGCGGACGGCGAAGGGGGGCCTGAGGTCTACGCGGCCGCCACGAAAAGGGATCAAGCAAAGATCATCTGGAATGTCGCCAAGGCGATGATCCGAAAAGACAAGCATCTTAAAAAAGTCACCAGGTCGCTGGTGGGTGAAATCATCACGGATTTTAACGACGGAGTTTTTAAGCCGTTAGCGTCCGACGCGGACACGCTTGACGGACACGACATCCACTGTGCATTGATGGATGAGATCCAACAGTGGCGACACGGCTACGACCTTTACGACATCCTTTATCGCGGCATGGACAATCGCCTTCAGCCTTTGGCATTGCTGACAAGCACAGCGGGGACAATCCGGGAAGACTTATACGACATGATCTATGAAGAAGCTTCAAACATCATCGATGGCTACGAAAAGCCGAACGGATTCGAAGATGAGCAGAGCATCTTTTTTATATATGAGCTTGATGAGCGTGATGAGTGGAAGAATTTTGAAAACCTAATCAAAGCCAATCCCGGACTTGGCACGATTCGAAATGAGGCGTCGTTAAAAACTGAGTGGAATCGAGCTAAAAATAATCCAAATATGTACTTGAAGATGTTTCTCACAAAAAACTGCAACATACGAGAAACAGCGCAAGAATCGTGGTTGAGTCTGGAAGATATTCAAAACGATTTGACACACTCAATCGATGAGTTGAGACCGTCCTACGTCTTTGTTGGCGCTGATTTATCGTCAACAACCGACTTAACGTGCGTGACATGGCTTTATCAAAAGGCGGGAAGCGACCGAATCTATGTCGAGCAGATGTACTTTATACCCGAGGACATCCTCGAGAAAAAAATCGAACAGGACTATGTGCCGTACGACAAGTGGGTGGATCAGGGCTGGGTGACGCTGCTCCCCGGAAACAAGATCGACCAAGAATCTGTCTGGGAGTGGTGCTACGAGTACATGGAGGAAAAGAACATCATCCCACTTGCAAGCGGGTTCGACACATGGGGGGCTGAACTTCTCATGAAACGCTTCGGCGAATATTACGGCAAAAGAACAGTGGAGGCCGTGCGTCAAGGTGTGCAGACACTTTCTCAGCCAATGAAGGCATTGGGCGCTGACCTGCAAGCTGACCGAATTAGCTACAACAAAAACCCCGTGCTGGAGTGGTGCATTGCGAACACGGTCATCATTAAAGATCGCAATGGCAACATTCAGCCCCACAAAGGAAAATCGACACTTAAACGTATCGACGGCCTGGCATCTCTGTTGGATGCTTACGTCGTTTTTTTACGTCACTACGACGACTATCAGTCAATGATCTAAGGAGGCCTAAATGGGCTTAAAAGAAATCCTGTTCCCCAACAAAGGCAAGGATCCTGAAAAACTCGTTGGGGAATACTTTGACGCACTGACGGCCTATCAGCCGGTGTTTACATCTTTCGAAGGATCGCTTTACGAAATGGAACTGACCAGGTCGGCGGTGCATTCGTTTGCAACTCAAATATCAAAGCTAAAACCCGAGGTCCGAGGATCCGGGAATCAAGCGCTGGAACGCATGCTGCAATTTAAGCCGAACCCGATTCAAGACACTAGCAAGTTTTTGTATCGCTTAGCGACGATCTACAAAGTGCAGAACAATGTGTTCATTGTTCCGATCATAGGCGAGGCGGGGATCGTGGGCTATTACCCAATCACGCCTGACAACGCAAAGTTTGTAGAGCACAATAAAAAACTGTTTGTCATTTATGAAATCGGTCAAAGCAGAAGCGCTATTGAGTTTGAAAAAGTCGGAATGCTTAACCAATTCCAATATCGCAACGACCTGTTCGGCGACTCGAACAGCGCACTGCGGCCGACGCTTGAATTGATGCACTCTCAGAACGAAGGGATCATCGAGGGCATCAAATCCAGCGCGAGCATACGATTTATGGCGAGGCTTGCACATAAATTAAGCGATGCCGACGTAAAAAAAGAGCGCGAAAAATTTACAGAACAGAATTTAGGCCAGAGCAACAACACGGGCGTGATGATGTTTGATCAGAGATATGAAGATGTTAAACAAATCATATCAAGGCCTTTTGTTATCGACAGCGCTCAAATGTCGAACATCAAAGAGAGCGTATATAGCTACTTCGGCACGAACGAAAATATTCTCCAGAACAAATTCAATTCCGATCAGTGGAACGCATACTATGAGGGAGCGCTTGAGCCGTTCGCGATCCAGCTCTCATTAACGATGACGAACATGACGTTTACTCCGCGAGAGATCGCTTTTGGCAACGACATTATCTTTACAGCCAACAGACTTCAATACGCAAGTAACACGGAAAAGCTAAACATTGTGACTCAGCTTTTTGACCGCGGATTCTTAACGCACAATCAAGGGCTTGAGATCTTCAATATGGCAACTGTGGGCGAAGAGGGCGACAAGCGTTACATTCGAAAAGAGTATGCGGAATATGACAATCTAAACTCTATCGACGATCCGGAGGGGGAAGATGAAGAAGCTTAGAGTTGTCTGGGGCGCTCCTTGCTCCGGGAAGACGACCTATTGCAAAAAAAACTTAGAAGGCCAAGATGTCGTTTTTGATTACGACTCAATCAAGCGCGCGCTAACATATCAAGATGTCGTTTTTGATTACGACTCAATCAAGCGCGCGCTAACATATGGCGAGGATCACGCAGTGTTAGATTGGATCCAGAATCTAATCGTCAAGATGAGAGGAACGTTTTTACGGACCGTCAAAGAAGACGCAGATATTGATGACGCGTTTATGATTGTTTCTTATGTCAGCGATGAGCTTAAAAAATTCATCGAAGAAGACATAGGGATTAAAGATGTTGAATATCATCTTGTGGAATCAACGCTTGCCGAATGCTTGGCAAGACTTGAAAAAGATGATGAACGGCCAGACAAGGAAAAAGAGGCCGAGTTGATCAAGAAGTGGTTTCAGGATCACGGCAAAAAAGAGGAAAAAACTATGCTCAAGAAAATGAATGAAAGGCAATACCGACAGGCACAAAAGTTTGGCGCAGGAGAAGACGGGTTTATCGTCGAAGGATATGCGGCGACCTGGGAGGCGTATGAGTTGTATCGGGACGAAGACGGGCCCGTTTATGAAAAATTCGAGCAATCAGCATTTGATGATGCGGACATGACGGACATCATCATGCTCTACGATCACCAAGGCAAGGTCTTGGCCAGACAATCGAACGGCACGCTTGAAGTTGTGGCGAATGACGAAGGGTTGCATGTTCGAGCTGATTTATCTAAAAGCGAGGCGGCTAAAGAGCTATATCGGGAAATTAAAGAAGGACTCATCACGCGTATGAGTTGGGCTTTTCGGCTTGGCGAATATGAATATGACAAAAAGACCAGGACAATCATCCATCGGTCGATTGAAAAAGTCTTTGACGTGTCGGCGGTCGGGCGACCTGCCAATGACATGACAAGTATAAATGCGCGATCTTTTGCGGACGGAGTGATCTTGCAAGAGCAGACGGAGCGATCTGAGCGCGAGCGGTTGGCGTTACTTATTGATTTAGAATTAACTTTGAATAAGGAGAAAAAATGAATAGAAAACAAATCGAAGAAAGAATGGCGGCCATTAAAGATGAGCTGCAAAAGGACGGAGCAGATCTTGAGGCACTGCGCGCAGAGTTTGACGAGCTGAAAGAAAAGCGCGACCAACTGATCAAGGATGAAGAGGCGCGCAAAAGTCTTTTAGAGGATATCGCTAATGAGCGAATCGGTGTCCGTGTGGACTTTAACCCTCCGAAAGAAGATGTTAAGAAAGCCAACGATGAACATTATCGCACGGCCTTCTTAAAGTCCTTGCTGCGTATGCCGTTGACAGAAGAAGAGCAGCGCGCTTTTGTCCACACGACGGAGAATACATCAGCTGTAATTCCGAAGGATTTGCAGAACAAAATCTACTCAACGATGGAAGAATCTCATCCGATCCTGAAAGATGTTCAGATCATCCGCTCAGGCGCTGTATTGACAATCGTCAAGCACACCGCGATCGCTGCCGGTGATGCGGCAAATGTTGCTGAAGGCGCAGCGAACGCTGACGAGCAGAACACGTTCGTCAACGTCGATCTTTCGGGCAAGGACATCTCTAAGCATGTTGACTTTTCTTATCGACTGGGCAAGATGGCCATTCCTGCATTTGAGTCTTACCTTGTGCAAGAAATCGGATCCAGAATCGGATCGCAGTGGGCAAAAAATATTGTCGCGCAAATTAAAACGGATCTGAATTCAGAAAACAAAATCAATGCAGCTACTCCCGGCACTCTTAAGATCGATGACTTCTTGTCTGCGATGAGCAAGCTCAAAGGTGTGGGCGCTGTTACCGTTTACGGCAACAATGCCTCCTTCTACGGCAACGTCGCCACGATGAATGATCCTGACCGTCGCATTAGTTTTATTCCTGACTATCAAAGCGGAATTAAAGCGCAAATTCTCGGCAATCCGTTTAAGCAGGAAGACGCTTTAGCCGACGGCGAGATCTTGATTCTCGATCCGAAACAATACGTCGAGAATGTCGTTCAAGACTTGCTCATCGAGCGAGATAAAGACATCAAGACTCATGTGCATACGATTGCCGGACTAGTGATCGCCGGCGGGACGCTCACCAATGACAAGGCCGGGGCATTGATCACTGTTGGCATCGGCGGATAGGAGATCCGTTATGATTTGCAAGGTCAAGCAGCTTTTTTACAACAAATACGAACCGAGGAACCCGGAGCAGATTTTTGCTCCGGGAACCTATGTCAAAATCAACGACCTATCACGAGCAAAAAGCCTGATCGAGAGGGGGATTATTGTTGAAGCGGAAGCGCCAAAAGATACCGATATCAATGTGCTTAACGACCAACGAAAGGACGGTGATCCTAAATCCCCCGAGGAGCAGGGTGACGCTCTGGAAGAAATGACGGTTAAACAACTCACCGAGATGGCCCGCGAGCGAGGCGTCGAGGTGCCGAAGAGAGTCAAGAAGGGCGAGCTGATCGACCTCTTGAGATAGGAGGGATGCATGCTTGGAAAAATAAAACTTGACTTGCGAATAGCTCATGGGGCGATGGACTCGGATATCCAGGATAATATTGACGCCTGCCTGAGCGATCTTGCACGGGTGGGCGTTGTTCTTATCGAAAATGCGGATCCGCTGATCGTTAAAGCTGTTAAGCTGTATTGTCGTTGGCAGTACAATTTTGAAAATCAAGCAGACCGCTACATGAAAGCTTATATGTCTTTGAGAGATGCTTTATCACTTTGCGGCGACTATAAAGGAGAAGATTGATGTTCGTTGAGATATTGACTCTCTTAAAAGAGATCCAGACCATCGACGAATACGGCGACACGATGACGGAATACGAAGCGACTCAGGTCTTCGCGCGAAAAGACAAGACATACATCTCTCAAAAGATCGAGGCAGGAGCGAAAGGTCAAGATATCCAACTCAAATTCACGCTTGCCGATTATCTCGACTACAACGGCGAAAAAGAAGCTATTTGGAACGGCAAAAAATACCAGGTCATGAGCGGAGATTCTCAATCGCGAGAAATACAACTCATGCTGTACGGAGGAATCGAAATTGCCCAGGCCTAACGCAAAGATGAAGATAAGTCGCGACGGGAATTTGAGTTTTGAATCAAATGTCGACGCTGTCCAGTGGACGATTCGGGAATTGATTCAATCGGCTAATGCTGATGTCGGGAAGTATATTCGCAAGCTTGTTATCTCGAAAATTCGAGATTCTTACCCGAAACAGATTCCCGGCAAGCGCGTCTATAGAGCCGTGGGTTTTTGGGCGAGAAAGCGCGAAGGCGATCTTCAGATAGGGTTTGGGCATTCCAAATATGGCCGATCGGGTGACATGTGGTTTGCGATTCGCCAAGAATTAGGCGATAAAGGCATGCCAAAGAGAGGGTTTTTGCGAGAAACGGTCATGGAAAATATTCCTCAGATCAACAAGATACAGGCGCAATATCTTTCGGCGCTTAACGACAAAGACCCGATTGTTGAAGAACTGCCCGACATGGAAGGAGATGATGAGTCATGATCCGAGAGTTGAAAAGGCAAATTAAGGTTGAGTTAGAGGATGTTGGACATCCTGCCGCTTTCGGCACGATGCCTCAAAAAGACATTTATCCTCATATCGTGCTGGACCTGCCGTCGGACATCTATCAAGAGGGGTTGCACAATTTAACGCTTGACATCAATGTCTGGGACAAATCCGAATCATCGGCGAACGTAGACGCTATATCTGAGATGATCATAGATCGATTAGATCGTATAAGAATCATGTCCGACCATCATCATGCGATCTTTTACTTTTTGTCGATGGGGAGCTTCGACAGCGAGGACCCGACACTGCGAAGAAAGACACTTATATTTAATGTCCAATTAAGGAGAAAATGACATGGCACAATGCAAGGTTGTTAGTGGATTGACCACTGACACAACTCAGCGCCTCGTGCTTGACGCAGGGGCATTTTTCAAAAACTTTTACGTCGAAACACCCGACGGGGGGACGACGCCTCCCGACACGTTCGAGTCGGCCGTGGCAGCAGGCAAGCTTTTAGGAGCGACGAAGGGCGGAGGAAGTTTTTCCGCCGTGCCCACTTTGCGCACGATTGAGGTTGACGGAGCGAGAGGGGCGATTAAAGGCATGAACATTCCCGAGTCTTGGGAAGTGAAGATGGGTGCAAAACTTCTTGAGGTGACAGTTGACACGCTGTCGGCCGCGCTTGCCTCGACAGAGCAGAGTGTGTCCGGCACGGCGACGAAGATCACCGGGAAGGTTTGCATTTCCGACGACGATTATATTGACAATATCACTTGGGCGGGCAATCTGTCGGGCTCCGAAGATTTGGTTTATATCCAAATCTACAATGCGCTCAACACAAAAGGCCTTGAGCTGACGTTCGAGGACAAGGGCGAGGCTGTCATTGAGACCGAATTCATCGCTCATTACTCGATGGACTCGCTGGATACGCCGCCTTTTGCGATTTATTATCCCGCCATCGGAGGATAAGATGAGACGCTTATCGCTCAGGGACGCGGGCAAGGCGTCAAAGATACTTAAAAAACTGGGACTGCGAATCAATGATGAAGGCGATGTCCGTTCAGCCGAAGCGCTGGGGGCAAGCCTTTTTTTAGTGGCTCTGGAAAACTACCATCAAGCAGAACAAGAGGTTGCCGAGCTCATGGCGTCGCTTATCGGCGACGGAATGACTGAGGAAAAGTTCTTGGATTTAACACTTGATGAGGCAATGCCTTATTTTGAAAAATTGAGGGAAGATCCAGGGCTAAAGGGTTTTTTCAAACTGCTTGGGAAATTGAGTTAGTTTACGACGCTCTGCTGAGACGATATTCACAGATTGAATTCTTTATGGATATGGACATCGACGATATCGTCAGGCAGCTGAATATTATTGCCGAAGACGAGAAGGAGCAGAGATTGTGGGAGCGTTGGATTCCTTATCAATCTCAGATGGCTTATGACGAATTCAAGATGCACGTCACTTCTCCGACGGCAAAAAGAGATGAGCGGAGCGTCGAGGAGATTCTTTCCCATGTACAAAAGCTAATGGATAAATACAGGGGGTGATGCTTTATCGAGCTTTTCAAACTGATGGGCTCCGTGCTCATCGATAATAAAGATGCGGACGCATCACTTCAAAAGACGGACAGTAAAGCCAAGCAGCTGTTCGACAAGCTGGGCGGAGGGATAAAGACAGCCGCCAAGGTCGGGGCTGCCATTGGGGGCATGGCCGCGGCAGGCGGTGCTGCTCTTTTTGGAATGGCCAGCAAGTCGGCCGAAGTAACCGACCGCATCGACAAAATGAGCCAAAAAATCGGCATCAGCCGAAAGGGCTTCCAAGAATGGGACTTCATCCTTTCTCAATCGGGCACCAGCATCGAAAAGATGCAGGTCGGAATGAAGACAATGGTCCAGAGAATGGATGAGACCATCAAAGGCACAGGCAAAGGCGCTGAGGCTTTTGAGAAGTTGGGAGTTTCCGCGACCGATCTTGAAGGCAATATGAGGGCGCAGGAAGATGTCTTTGAAGATCTCGTTCGCAAGATGCAAGATCTGCCTGAAGGGGCCGAGAAGTCTCAGTTGGCTTTTGATCTTTTCGGTAAAGCCGGACTAGAGCTGATGCCTTTGCTGAACTCCGCAGGTGGCAGCGTCGAGGAGCTAAAAGAAAAGGCGGAGGATCTCGGCATTGTCTTAAGTGATGAGGCCATCGACGCAGGGGTTGTCTTTACAGACACGATTGACCAGATGCAGAGATCTCTCGGGGCTGCCGGCGCTGAGATTGGCGTGGCTGTTATGCCGATCGTTCAGGCGGCGGCGGATTGGGTGATCGCTAACATGCCGACCATCAAGGCCGTTGCTCAAGAAGTCTTTTCAAAGATCGGCGAATTCGCAAAAGCGACAGTAGAGATTTTTCAAACCTACTTTTTGCCCGTAATATCCGCGGTCATCGGGTGGGTTAAGGCGAATTGGCCAACGATAAAGACAGTTGTGGAAACAGTCCTGAATGCCGTCAAAGATATCGTCGCTGCCGTGACAGGAGCGATCAAGGCCATCTGGGATAAGTGGGGCGATGAGATCATGACGACCTTAAAGGTCGTATGGGATGTCATCAAAAATGTAGTTGAGACAACAATCAACGTAGTTAAGGGCATCATCCAGGTTGTCACATCCCTAATCAAAGGCGATTGGGAAGGCGTATGGAACGGCATTAAGTCAATCTTTGTATCTATCTGGGACGGCATCAAGTCGCACGTCGACACGGTCATCAACGCCATTAAAGGCGTAATATATCATGTGATGGATAGCATTAAATCGACCTGGTCAAGTGTCTGGAGCAGCATTAAAGACACGACCACTCGCACGTGGGACGGCATCAAGTCGGCCATCATGACGCCACTTGAGTGGGTTAGAGATAAGGTAAAAGGTGTCATCGACACGATTAAAGGCTTCTTCAATTTCAAAATTACATGGCCAAGGATCCCGATGCCGCGATTTGCCATCAGTCCATCAGGGTGGAGAATCGGTGATCTGCTAAAAGGATCTATTCCAAGACTCTCTATTGCGTGGCACGCTGAGGGCGGAATCTTTGATAAGCCTACAATCTTTAACACAATGCGCGGAATGCATGGTGTTGGCGAGGCAGGGCCCGAGGCGATCATGCCTCTTTCGAAACTGCAAGATCTTATTGACATGAATCGAGATCGAGACTTGTATCTTGAGATGGTGTCGCTTTTGAGAGAAATCCGAGACAAGAATCAAGACCTGTATCTTGATGGCGACAGACTCGTCGGTTACATTCTCGACCGAATCGACGAAGAACTTGCGGAAAAACAACGACAAAGTGAATGGGCGCTGGGGGGTGTGCTGTGAAATTTAACGGAATAGACTCAAGCGCCTTTCCGAGCCTGACCGTCACAAAAAAAGGAACAAGGCAAACGCCTAAAAAGATCTATGAAGACTACGGCGTTTTGCCTGGCACAAGCAGGGCGCTTTTTGAGGACACGGGGCAATATCTGCCCTATAAGCGATCTATGGCCTTTTTGGTCAAAGATCCTGCCGACTTCCGAAGCGTCACGGTGTGGCTTGACGGAACGGGAAATTTAGAAATCGAAGAAGGCGGATATTACAAGTCAAGAGTGGCTAAAACCGACCAGGAAGACCTTCTTTGCGGTTGGCGCTTGTATGAAGTAGAATTTGAGGTTCAACCTTTCTTTTGGCTCGGCTCAGGTCTGGAAACCGTCACCTTGACGAGCGCGGGCGCGATAAGCAATCCCGGCAACTTGCCATCTAAGCCGATCATCAAGATATATGGATCAGGCAACATCACGCTAAACGTCGGGGCGAAGTCTTATCAGTTGACCGACGTCAACGAATACATCGCGATTGATAGCGACCTTAAACAAGTCTATAAGGAGCAGCTCAACCAGGGCAAAAAGCTTGTCGGTGGCTTCCCGACACTAAACGTCGGCAGCAACAACATCTCGTGGACCGGAAATGTCACGAAATTAGAAATTAAAGGAAATTGGATCGACTTATGATTAGGCTTTATGATGCAGATGAATCACAATTTAATCATGAGGAGACCGTCCTAACTGCCTTATCATGCGTCGTGACCGAAGAGGAGAACGGCGCTTTTTTCTTGCATATGGAAACAGCGATTGATGAACGCGTGCAGGTTGGGAAGATCGTCAAGGCGTCCACACCGAGAGGCGAGCAGCTTTTTAGAATTAACGCTGTTAAAAAAAAGCTGGATAAGAATAAACGTCTGTACGAAATCTCGGCAGCGCATATCTTTTATGATCTGCTGGACAATCTCGTCCTAAATGTGCGACCGACCGACGCGACGGCGATCAATGCCCTACAAGCGATTCTGAACGGCGCGGAAGAGGAGCATGAATTCATCGGCTGGTCGGATGTGCAAGGGACGCATACAGCTAACTATGTGCGCGTCAATCCAATCCAGGCGATCATGGGCAACCAGGAAAATGCCCTGCTCAACCTGTGGGGCGGTTATCTTAAAAGAGATGATTTTGAAATTAAAGTGCATCAAACGCCTTTAGATCGAGGGTATGAAGTGCGCTTTGGCAAGAATTTAATCGGGGTGGAGCAATCAATAGACACCGCGGACGTCGTCACGAGGATTTATCCGACAGTCGTCATTGAGGGGAATATCGTGACGGCTCTGCCCGAGAAGTATGTCGACAGTCCTATTATTGGGCAATATCCTAAGCCGATCATACGCGAATTGCGGATCAACTTAACCGACGAAGAAAAACTTCTGCCGATCGAGCAGATCTACCAACTCATGAGAGATCGGTCAGGGGCTCACTTTACGGCCGACGCCGATAAGCCAAAAACCAATTACAAGGTCAATTTTGTCCAGCTTAGAAAAACTGAGCAATACAAAGACTTGGCTATCTTGGAAGAACTTGACATATCCGACACCGTTCATGTGGCAATAGGCGAGATCGGCATCAGCCTTGACGCGAGAGTCATTAAGTATACTTGGGATTCGCTCCGAGAGCGCTTTTTAGGAATTGAGCTGGGCAATTTTAAGCCAAAACTCACAAACCAAAACCAAAAAGTTATTGAGTTTATTGAGAAAATAGGCGAAGAAATCACCGACGGGAAAATCGCGGCAGCATTGAAAGATGCAATCGATCGCATCACAGGCCATCGTGGCGGGTATCGATACGATCTTTTCAATCCCGACGGTCAGCCATCGGGCACGGCCTACATGGACACCGACGACATCAATACGGCTCAAAATTATATCCTGATAAACAATCAGGGCGTAGCGTTCGGTGACTCCGGTCTTTCAAATCCGCCGAGTCTTGCGATATCGATAGACGGCAGCATCGTCGGCGAGAGCGCTCTTTTTGACAGCTTAGTCACCAATCTTATCCAATCCGACATTGGCCAATCGCTCGACCTCTCGTCCAATGTCTCGATTAACCAAATTGTTACTAATCAAATCGACGACTTCCGCGAAGATGTCAACGTACAGTTCGCGGAGCAATCGTCCCTGATCGCACAGACGTCTCAAGACATCACCACAGCCGTGGAGCAAGTGACAGGCTACACCGACGGTCACGTAGAGACCTTGAGGCAAGAGCAGATCGCCACGGCGACATCTTTTCAGATTAGTCTCACAGAAGTGCGAGAGCAGCAGAACGTCACAGAAAGCGACGTGCAGGAAGTTAAATCATATTTTAAATACGAAAATGGCATCGTGGAACTCGCTGAGTCCGGCTCGCCCATGGTGATGAATCTCTCTCACGAGGAATTTAAGCTCCTCGAGAGCGGAAGTGTCGTCATGCACATTAAAGGAAAAAAAGTGTTCGCTGATTCGCTTGAAGTCTTGACGAGCATCATTGTCGGTTCGCATTTAATTGAAAAATATCAGATCGACGGCGTCGATGACACGATCGTGAGGAAGGTATGACATGCCAATAGTCAGTAAATTAATGAGTGATAGTCGGTATAGACTATACCTTGAATATTCCAGTACGCAAAACGTCACCGCCAACACCAGCACCATCACATACAACTGCTATGTCCGTTTGGTAAGCGGCAAAGGGCGTTGGAACTACGACGACGGAAAGACAGGCTCAGTTAAGAGCGGAAGCGAAACATGGGGCAGTGTGACTAATCAACCGTTTGACTTAGACTCGAAAACTACCGAGCCTGTAGTCTCAGGGACTAAGATCGTCACTCACAATGCTGACGGCGCTCTGTCAGTCCTGCTCACTGCCGCATGTAGTTTAACAAACGTTCTTGGCACGATCTCGGGAACGGTCAGCACCACTTATGAACTGCCCACGATCCCGCGCGCAACGACTCCGACACTCAGCGATGAGAGTGTGGACATGGGGCAGTCTGTGACGATCAGCACTCCGCGCGCGTCGGATTCTTTTACGCATAAGCTCAAGTACGCATTTGAAGGCGCGTCTGGAACAATCGCCGAAAACGTCGCCACATCTCACGTATGGACGCCTCCGCTCTCTCTGGCGTCACGGATCCCGAGCAAGGCCTCAAGCGCGTGTGTGATCACGTGCGAGACGTACAACGGGGCGAATTTAATCGGCACAAAAACCGTGCAACTGACGCTAAATGTCCCTGCCTCTGTCGTGCCGACGGTGGCACATGTCATCTCAGAGGGTGTGGCGGACGTCGCGTCAAAGGTCGGCGCGTACGTGCAGAGCAAAAGCCGACTAAAGGTCGAGACGACGGCACAGGGTGTGTACGGCTCATCGATCAGCACGATTATGACGAATGTCGAGAATGCGAATTACAGCGGAAATGACGTCACGACGGGCATCATCATGGGTTCGGGCAATGTGCTTGTCAAAACGACGGCCACGGACTCACGAGGGCGATCTGCCGTCGTACAGACGACGGTGCCTATCCTTCCGTACGCTCCGCCGAAGATAAATTCGGCATCGCTCCAAAGATGCGCACCTGACGGGACACTCGACCCTCTCGGCACACATCTTAAATTCGCGCTTAAGGCCTCCGTGTCAAGCTTGATTGTCGGCACAGAAAAAAACAGTCTGAGACGCAAGCTCAGCACGAAAAAGAGTACGGATTACTCATATACCGAAAAAGTAAATTCGCTCGAATCGGGGCTTACTTATGACTCGTATCAAGTCATATCAGGATATGAGGCAGAGTACGTTTTTGACGCGCTTATGTACGTGGAAGATATCTTCGGCATCGCTCTTGCGGTTGGGAAAGTTCCGACCGGCAAGATCACCATGCATTGGGGCGATGACTTTATCGCGGTCGGCGGATTTAGGGAGCACGAGGGAAGCGGATTCGAAGCGAAAAAACCTGCCTTTTTTGATGATGGACTTTACGTCAAAAGGCGAAAAGTCGCATACTCTACTGACTTTGACATGAGTGGAAATTGTAACGACATCGAAGACGAGTGGCGGTTGGCAAGAGGCACGACGGCGCTCAACTTTCCCGAAGACAGCCAATACTTTTACATACACACCGTTATTCACTCTTCAACGGCGCGAAAAAAGCAAGTTGCGTATAAGTATTTAAGCGAAGAGATATACACAAGAGGATCTTATGACGGGACTTGGCGACCTTGGGTGAAGCTATCTGAGGACGGCCACGCTCATACGGGTATAGCAAGCACGTCGGTGGCGGGCGACATCTTAACTTTTGCTAACAATGCACCTATTGGCTTTACGCCGATCGCTATAAATCCGAACACTACCAACATTCCGCCTGGCGGTTACAACTACTCATCGGGTTTTATCTCAAAAAGGGCTTCGAACACGGCGCACATTTATCTTTTTAACTACGCGACAGGCACCATTGCCGTGAACACTTTTTTTGGCAGCGCATGGCACGGCTGGAGATATGACATGGCCTCGTACGGGGCTGATAGCGGATACGAAAAGACAAGTCAGGGAACGATCATTCAAGCTGGAAAGCTGAGCTATCCCGCAAGTACAAGCGAGGTGAATTTAGTCTTTCCTTTGGCGTTTCCGAACGCATGTATCGCGGTGGTCGTGACGCCTAATCACGGCTCTACTACACCAACGTGGGCGTCAATCTCCGCCACGGTAAGCGCTCTGACCAAATCGGGGTGCAAGGTGCAGATGCGATCTACTGACAATAATCAGCCGTCAAGCGTGGGCAGGACGGTAAATTATATAGCCTTCGGATATTAGGGGGAATTTATGGAAATCAATGGAACAAACTTAAAGATGATCAGAGGTGACTCAGAATGCATATCCGTTAGCATGCAGGACGAGGAGGGGGTTCCAATTCCTCTCATAGACGGCGACACGGTCTACTTCACCGTCAAAAAGAGCGTGCACCGTGAAGAGATCACTTTACAAAAAATCATCGAGGAATTCCAAGAGGGGACGGCGGTCATCCCGATTGCTCCCTCGGACACAAAGAAGCTTGAATTCCGAACATATGTCTATGACATACAGCTCACGAGGGCCGACGGAACGGTCAAGACGATCATTCCTCCCTCGGACTTTACGATCGGCGAGGAGGTTACTTATGACTAATCTAACGGACACTTATTACAATAAAGGACTAAACATCTATGTGACTTTAGCCAATTCGGGCGGCGGTGGAGCGATTCAGACGCTGGACTTCGACGGCGAAAACTTAACGCTGAGTGATGGCGGAGGAAGCGTTAAGCTGGTTGAGCGAAAAGTTTTCACACCCGAAGCGGGTTTTTCAGGGAGCATAGAGCAGACGGAGATTCTCGGGCTGCCTTATGACGGAAGCGGAGCCATCTACATGGAGCTGGATGCCGTGGTGCAGGCGCTGAACACGCTGTATTACGCCGAACCCGATCCCTACAGCTCTCCGCCTCCTGGAGGTTGGCCTGATCCTCCTGAGCCTGTGGACTTTCTTCTTTTCGACACGCCTGCCGAAGGACAGGGCGTGACTTTTGAGCTTTTTAAGTCACCAGAGGAATTGGCGAATTTTTGGACAGCGCTGATAGAAGCGGACACCTTGCCCGAAGTGAAGGCGAGTATTCAGTGGCGCATAGACAGATACGAAACTATTATAAGTTGTCCAATAAAAATCACATCCCTCAAAGATGCTGTTCCGCCTGAGGAACCGCCTGCGCCTGGTCCTCCAATTCCTTTATAAAAAGGAGTCACTTATGATTTTCGTAAAATTCGAAACAGACGGCACATACGGTTTTTACACTCCCGACGTGCACGGGGAGGAGATCCTCGAAGATCCGTCGTATGTCGAGATCTCGGATGAGCTTTATCAGTCCATTTTGGACACCCAAGGGCTGAAAAGACTGACACCTGACCTCGTGCTGGAGGATATTCCGCCTGAGCCTCCTGAGTCGTATGAGTCGGAGGAGCAAAGGGCGATCCGACTACTACAATTACAAGTGGCAGCACAGACGGATCGGCAGGAAATGACGGACGATTTACTGCAAGAGCTGATTTTAAGCGTGTACTCGTGAAAAGGCTCTTTTTTTTATTACTCGGAAAGGAGGGAGGTTTAATGATGGCACTTTTTTTAGCACAAAGAATCATCTTAGGCAAAATGACCTTTGCCCAAGTGCCTGCGGTCTTTAAGGATCAAGTCCGCGAGATCTTGATAGACTCAGGCGTGCCTGAGTTGGCTGAGGAGTAGACCTTTATATCACACAGGAGATGCCTATGGACATGACTTTAGGACAACTTTCAGCGATCGCGGGGGCGATCGTGACAATATGGGGGGCGATTGCTCTCTTGTATCGGCCAATAAAAAACTTTACAAGCTCGATTGAAAAGTGGTGCAAG
>JAAZJV010000057.1 GCA_012800135.1 Clostridiaceae bacterium
CGCACCTCCGTTGATGCCGTTATGAAAAATTTATAGGGTGCATTTGGAAAAACATACGTGCCGATATCGCGCCCATCCAAGACGAACGGCTGCTTCTTTCCGAGTTCGCGTTGCAGGCGTACACAGTAAGCGCGCACGGAAGGCAGAACGCTGATGTCAGATGCCGCGCGTGCCACCTCTGCTGTGCGGATGAACGGTTCCATATCTTCGCCGTCAATGATCGTTTTTTGCATACCGGCAGAAAACTCTATCGACATGTTTGTGTCTTTAAGCATCTCCTCAACCTGTGCCTCATCTGAGGGGGAGATACCCAGTTGCAGAGCTTTATATCCGAGTGCGCGGTACATCGCACCCGTATCGAGACAACTTATGCCGAGCCGGCGCGCAAGTCCCTTAGCCGCCGTGCTCTTTCCCGCACCTGAGGGACCGTCAATAGCGATAACAGGGGGGCGCATGGGCGCCGTACCGCGCACATCCGTTAAATCAGGATGCATCAGCTGCTGGACGGAATCGTACATCATGAGATCGACAGGCGGCAGCTCGTTCGCGGAGGAAAGACCGAACTCAAGTAAAAACTGCGACGTCACATCGAGAAGCGCCGGTCGTCCCGGAAGATCGAGCGTGCCCGCTTCCTGGACTAATCCGCGATCGATCAGACGTGAGACAACAGAATCGCTGTTGACTCCACGCACTGTTTCGATCTCGGCGCGTGTCACCGGCGCGTTGTATGCAATGACTGCCAGCGTCTCATAAGCGGCATCGGACAACTTCTGACCGCGCATATCTCCGAAATAAGCGGCGACAGTCTCACGATACATAGGATCTGTGACAAGCGACACACGATCTCCTAACACACGCACCGCCAACCCTGAAGCAGGATCGAGCGCATAGCGCCGCTTCAGCTGCTCCGCGAGCTGTAAAACCTCATCGTCTGAAATGTCAAGAATGGACGCTATGTGCTCACAAGAAAGCGGATCACCCGCCGCAAAGAGCAACGCTTCCATCGCTGCCATGTTCTGCACCCAGTCCATTGCTATTTCTCCTTCTTCTCAATCAAAATAGGATCATCTCTTTTCTTCTGAAAAACACGCACCCTGCTCTGAAAAACAAGTTCCAGCAACGCGAGAAACCCCATGACGCGCTCGAGGGGCGTCAATTTTGGAGGAAACAACTCATAGAAAAAGACGCGCGTACGATCTGCGATGCGCATTACTATATACTTCATCCCATCCTTAAGCGATTGGCGTTCACGTTCCAACGTCTTCACCATCGAAGTGTCATCATGACGAAAACGGATGCGATTACGTGACGCGATGCGCTCTGTCGCCTCATCGAATCGATCGCGATCAAGCGGAGTCTTATCACGTTCACGCGCAACGCCTTCGCGCTCAGGAAGTGCCTGAGGTTTCGTGTACGTTCCGTGAAAAAGCTGATACTGATCTTTCAAGAACGAAGCGATAAGGCGGCAACGGCGATACCGCATAAGACTCAGAACCAAAAGGTCACCTGGCTCCGCCAGATCCTCATTCAACGCCTCTTCTCTTCCGGGAATAAGTTGCTTCGATTTCATCTCGATGAGCATCGACGCCATGACGAGAAACGAACTGGCAAGCTCCATATCAAAGACAGGCAGTCTCTCCATAATCGCAAGGTATTGATCCGCGATGGAAACGATTGACACTCGATCAATCCGTACGCGATGGCGTTCGACAAGCTGGTTCAGAAGATCGAGCGGTCCGTCAAAGTCTACGACATCGATCTGAAGCGTCGCATCCGCCGAATCATCGGCGTAAATATCTACCACTCGCGCTTCCGTCATCGGCATGCCGTCACATGAAAAAAGGCATCGGTATATAACCGAG
>JAAZJV010000058.1 GCA_012800135.1 Clostridiaceae bacterium
CACAGGATCCTCGCTTTCTGTAACTGCCAGCGAGCAGTCGTATTAATCAAGTAATTTCCTGATATTTATTTTACATCACTGTACGATTGCTCTTGTCAGCAAAACCGAGTTAACGAAACAAATCTTTACACTGAAAGGACTATGCTCTTAAACTGTGCTCATTATTCTACTGCCTTCACCCGTGTGGTCACCCGTATGATCAAGATGAGTAAAAACGAGTCTTTTCGTGAATCGACAGCACTCTATGTACTCCCATCTTCACCAGTTGTAAACACAGTAAGCAAACCGGTCGATTGGTGTGTTGCTCGTGCTCTGAACACGAACACTCTCCCCTTATTATATGTTCTAGGCGAGTAAACGAGTTATTCCTTAAAAAGACTGAAACCTATGAACGCTCATCATCTAAAAGATCAAGGCAAACGAAGTGAATCTTTGCATCGCTATACTCACGCCCCTCGCGCATTCACCTTTAAAAGCATTGATCACGATGAGCGGAATAAGACATTTGACTATTGATTTTCAATAACGCGGTCGCCCCTTCTCCTTCTTGAGCATCAAACAATAGTTGAAAAAACTTTATCAAACGCTCATCATCCGTGCCGATAATCGCTTGAAGTTCAGCCACTTCCTGTTTGAGGAAGGTCAGGTCATCGATTTGTTTCAATTTATATATTTTTTCATGATTCGTATTTTCAAGCATCTCGCGGTTGAGCAAAAGCTCTTCACGCATCTTCTCCCCTTCACGAAGTCCAATATAACGAATCGGAATATCTACATCCGGCACGAGACCTGAAAGACGGATCATGTCTCTTGCCAACGTATCAATTAGAACCGGCTCGCCCATATCCAAAATAAATATTTCGCCACCCATTGCTTCGGCTCCAGCCTGAAGGACGAGACTTGCCGCCTCGGGAATTGTCATAAAGTAACGCTCGACCTTGGGATGAGTAACAGTGACCGGTTTGCGCTCTTTAATTTGCTTTTCAAAGAGCGGGATAACGCTGCCGCTGCTGCCCAATACATTTCCAAAACGTACTGATGAAAAAGATGTTTCAGAGAACAGCTTTTCCAATTCCAGAGTCACAATTTCACAAAGTCGCTTCGTCGCTCCCATGACATTTTTGGGATTCACAGCTTTGTCGGTCGAAATCAAAACGAATTTCTTCACACCGTAGCTAGCGGCGATGCCTGCAGTATTGTATGTCCCGAAGACATTATTTTTCAGTGCTTCGCCAGGACTGTGTTCCATCAATGGTACATGTTTGTGTGCCGCGGCATGAAACACAATATCCGGTTTCCATGCGTCAAAAACTTCGTTAAGGCGGTCAGCATCGCGCACTGAACCAATCAAAACCTGCAAGTTCAATTTCTTGCCGTACACGCCCATAAGTTCCTGCTGTAGGTTGTATACACCATTCTCATAAATATCAAAAAGAATCAACAACGACGGTTGGTAACTCGCGATTTGACGCGCAAGTTCAGCACCGATAGAACCGCCTCCACCCGTAACAAGTACTACATTGCCTTGGATAAACTGTGATACATTCTCCATGTCGGTTTCGACAGGTTCGCGACCGAGAAGATCTTCCAAGCGCAATTCACGGACATCGGAAAGGTGAACTTGTTGATCCGAATGAATTTCAGAAAAAAAAGGAAGAATCCGAACACGACAATTGGTGCGGTTGCAAATTCTTAAAATTTCTCGAACTTCTCTAACCGGTGCAGACGGCATTGCAACAATGATTTCATCGATCAGGTAGTCCTCAACAAGATGTTCGATATCATGTCGATCCCCTAGAACAGGAACACCATTGTTTTTATATGAATGCGTGAGCGGGTTATCATCTACCGCGCAAATCGGTACACGTTCACTATCGGCTCTCTTTAACTCAACGATGAGTTGACTTCCGGCAGATCCAGCACCGGCAATCATAACACGCACTTTTTTCTTAGGCGATCGAGAAGAATCATGTCTAATTCGAAGGTATCTTGATTGCTCGAGCCGATAAAGAAAACGGATGGCAAACACCGCCATTGTCAAGAGAAACCAGTAAATGATGTAAACAGAAAATGCGAAATTCCGCTTAAGAATTTGAAGGATTAATACCATCAAAAAAAGCTGAACTGCTGTTCCGGCGGGTAAAATCATGTAAATTGAGCCGCGGGCAAAGGCCCACATCTGGTCATAGAAGCCTACAAGGTGAAACACAGCAAACGCGAGTGCTACAATGATATACCAGTTGGATTTGAAGACATCGAGATGAAACTGAGGAATGTTGCCGTCGTAAACGATCAATAAAGCGAGCAAAACAGCAACAAGACTCGCGGTCAAATCATAAACAACAAGAAAAAATTTCTTAGGAGTTAGATGACGACTCGTGTGTTCTTCTTTTATAGCCATTCGATTATCCTTCAGCGGGCTCCCGCTCCGAAGATTCATTTAAGTACTCATGAATATCATCTAAGACAGCATCCAGATCAATACCGTGCGCCATACAGGCCTGCTCCAAAGTTTCATGGCCGGCCAACACACAGCCAATGCAATGAAGTCCATGTCCCATTAAAATAGCGGCAATGTTGCGATCATACGCCAAAATATCTGATACATACATATCTTTGTTAATTCGCATAAATAACCTCCTTTATAATAGTTTCGACATTGTGTTCGTTAATAATCTTTTCATTCGCATACTACCGCATGAGCAGCCATTCCATCAAGCAATAACCGTTTCATACAAAAATAATTAGCAAAAAAACGTTTAAAATACTCATTCATACATCACAAAAAGCCTGAAGCCTTGACAAGTCAAGCTTTCCACATGATAATATGCAAAGAATAACGCTGGAAGGAGGCTCCATCATGAACAAAACCGAATTGGTTAAAGCCGTAGCAGACAAAACACTTCTAAGCAAAAAGGACAGCGAAAAAGCTGTGTCTGCCGTTTTCGATACGATTACTGAGCAGCTGGCTGAAGGCAACAAAGTTGTACTCGTTGGCTTTGGCACCTTTGAGGTTCGCGACCGCGCAGCACGTAAAGGTCGTAACCCGAGCACTAAAGAAGAAATTATGATTCCTGCATCTAAGGCTCCCGCGTTTAAAGCCGGGAAAAATCTTAAAGCAAAAGTCAATAATTAAGTTTTGAAACTTTGGCTATCGATGGGGCTTGTCTAAGAGGCAGCCCCTCTTTTATTTCCGCAATTTTTTCGGAAAGCACTGAAATTCATGCGTCAGAATAATGTGAATGCCAAAGACGACGCACTTCATTCGATAGACGCCGTATGGTTTCTGCAGACGGCAACGTCGTAGATCCCTTCCGAAGAAGCGGCAGTAATACCGGTTTGTCATCTCGCGGATCCGACTTTGCCGCAAGTTCACGCTTACAAAGATTCGTAAAAAGGTAGCGAACATTTCTTTCTACTTGATTCACTGTCAAACCATAAAGTCGAGCGATCTTAGGATATAGGCGTTTGCTAATCGGATCCAAAAGCGATCTGTCCGGTACAACTAACTTAAGCATTGAAAAAAGCAAATGATAGCCCCTCAACTTGTGATTGAAATCATAGCGTTCCAATACGGTCGTGATGGCATCCTCTAAGCTTTGTGTTCCGTTGGAAACAGATAGGTTCTTTTCTTGGATCAAGCGATTTGCCGTAGAGAAAATCTGACGCGCAGCGTAAGGATAGCCTTTTCTCGCATCGACAAGATAATGGACACGTCCTTCAGAATCCATCACGCCAAATAGACCGTCACGATTCATGATCCCTTCGATATGTTGGAGAAGCTCACGACTCGATGACACCAAATAAAACCCCCATTCCTGCCGCCGCTCAACGCTTAGCCTTTGTTCAGAAGCTATATCAGACGCGATGGACGGACGAGGGGGCATCATTAAGGTATCCTTTCTCAAGTATCGACTATCACTGAAAGATACTCACATTTTAAAAAAGCGGTTGGTGGCTAAATGATGAGTGTTTACATTTTATCTCTTTGTCTTACGCCCGATTTTGATCATGTCAAAAAGGAAATCGTATATCGCGAGAAGATTCATGAAGGATTTAATTTAAAAAAATGGAAAAGGATTTGTCTCGTATGAGACGTCCTCGGGAACTGGACGAACTAGATACAATCTTGCTAAAATGCCTTGTCATGCTTGGGACGTCAAGATAATGTAGCGCGATTTTTATGACAATAAGCGACGTTATCAGGCACGTTCGGTCAGCGTGTCTTTATGTCGTGTAAAGAGATGTTTATGGTGCAGAGCGATCACCTAAACGCGACGCGCTGACAATATAACCCATACGCGGTGTATACGTTATCTGATAACGTCCTTGACCGTTTTTTTCAAATGTGCCTCGGTCAAAATAATATGTCCGTCCGTCGATGGTCAGCCTGTTTCGATCAACATCGGATGGATGATAGTCTATCTCCGTCATCTCAAACTGGTGACTGGCGACACTTACGACATCTAAGGCTCGGGGCACAAATTCAGTCATCGCGATATAGATCATCACGATGATCACGAGAATGGGAGCAATAAAGGAAACGGGCGTCGTATTGGCATAGTTCCAATTTTTGCGAAGCAAATAAAATAGAATAACGGTCAATGCCACTACAGCAAGAAAACTCGCGACGCCGCCAACGATAAAGTAAGCCATTATTCAGGATTCGTCCTTTCTAAGAGTGCCATAAAGGCGGCTTCATCAAGTACTGTAACGCCTAGTGCCTGCGCTTTATCAAGCTTCGAACCCGGCGCCTCCCCGGCAACAACAGCAGAAGTTTTAGAAGAAACGGAGCCCGCAACACGCGCTCCGCGTGCTTCGAGTGCAGCACGCGCTTCATTTCGAGTCATTGCGGACAAGGTTCCCGTTAAAACATACGTCTGATTTTGGAGTGGCAAAGAGATCGCCACATCTTTCTTCTCTGAAAGCGAAAAGCCATACGATTCCAATCGTTCGATAAGCTGAACCGATTGAGGAAGTCGAAACCAGTGCACGATCTCACGTGCGGTCACAGGACCTATGTCAGGAATGGATGCCAGCATTTCCTCATCTGCTGAGGCTATCTTACGAATATCAGGTATGGCATCGACCAAAGCCATCGCTGTCTGTCGTCCAACAAGCGGGATACCAAAACCTGCTACTAGGCGGTAAAGAGGCTGCCCCTTCGATGCTTCGATGTGTGAAAGCAGATTTGTAACGCTTTTTTCACGGCCGATGATTCCCGACTCAATAAGCGCCTCTTTTTGTTCATGCAGAATGTAAATATCTGAGATGGACTTCACGTAATGATGTTTGAAAAGCGCAGCCGAGACTTTCTCTCCGAGCCCCTGAATATCCATTGCTTCCTTGGAAGCAAAATAGATCAAATGGCGGACAAGTTGTGCAGGACAGTCAATCCCGGTGCAATAAAGATCGGCTCCGTCGCCTACATATTCTGTCGTGGATCCACACGCCGGACATTGTTTCGGAAGCACATACGGCACTGTATCGGGCGGTCGTTTCGCGCGATTGACCTTAATGACCGCTGGAATGATGTCCCCACCTTTTTGTACAAGCACTGTATCTCCAATACGGCAGTCCAGCTGGTCGATATACCCTTGGTTGTGCAGTGTTGCACGTTGTACTGTGGTTCCTGCCAATTGAAGCGGTTCTAAATGCGCTAGCGGCGTAATCCTCCCCGTTCTCCCTACCTGCGCAGAAATATCTAAGATTGTTGTTTCTTTTTGTTCGGGCGGGTATTTATAGGCAACTGCCCAACGCGGAAATTTACTTGTCGCACCAAAAAGGTCACGTTCTTCAAGAGTGTTGACTTTAATAACCGCGCCATCGATTCCGAAGGGGAGCGAATCGCGCACGTCTTGAAACGAGTCAATTGCGTCGAGAACCTCTTCTCCGGTTCTGCATAGACACATGTCGGGAATGGTTTGAAAACCCAATGCGGCTAATCGCTCTAATGATCCTAAGTCTGTCGTAAACGATTCGGTCGCGTACTGTACATCGAAGGCGAAAAAAGAGAGTTTACGGTCGCGCACAACCGACGCATCGAGTTGCCGGATGGTTCCCGCAGCGGCATTGCGCGGATTGGCAAATGTTTTTTCACCGTTTTTTTCAAGCGCGGCATTGAGCGCCTCAAAAGACGATTCCGGCATAAAGGCCTCTCCGCGGACGACAAGTTCTTCGATGGGTTTTCGTAATGTATGTGGGATGGCGCTAATTTCTCGAATATTTTCCGTGACATCTTCGCCTGAAGTCACCCCGTCGCCGCGCGTGATACCCTGAACGAGTCGACCTTGCCTATACGTCAGTGATAACGAGAGGCCGTCAATTTTCATTTGGCAAAGAAAAGTGGCCTCCGGCGCTTTCTCGCGAACACGCGCGATAAAAGCCAGCACTTCCTCTTTCGAGAAGACATCCAGAAGCGAAAGCATCGGAAAACGGTGCGGCACGGCAGTGAATTTGGACGATGCCTCCCCGCCCACACGGCGCGCAGGTGAATCGGGCGTAGAAGTTTCCGGAAAAGTCTGCTCGATGTTTTCGAGCAGGCGAAGCAGACGATCATACTGTTCGTCGGGAACAAGCGGAGCATCCTGATTGTAATACATCTCATTCAATTGATGAAGCAATGCCGTGATCGCTATTACCTGAGATTGAGCACTTTGCAAGTCAACAGGCATGCCGGCGTCCAGCAACTCCGCCAAAACGATTTCCGGTGGTCTATTCCGTTGTTGTGAATAATCGACCATATCGTGCTCTTTTCTTGCCCTACAAAGGCCTGTCCCCTTCGGAACTTTAAAAAGCCAGCTTGTCGAGACGGTTTAGACGCCCATCTGATACGAGAGCTGACGTCGCCGTTTTTATTTTCATCAAATACTGTGCGCCGGCGGCGCTGTCTTCCGCATAAGCGGACGGCGCCGTTTCTATTCTTATCGAACACAGTACCTGCAGCACTGTCATCCGTAAAAGCAGATAGCGCCGTTTTGATCCGCATCGAACACATCGTCTGCGACACGTCTTTCGCAAGAGCGCGCAGCACCGAAGAGACGTTCCAACGCTGTACGCTCGGAGCGGTTAAACCAATCGTTAGGCTTTGCCGTCACAACCTAACACATTTATGATTTTGTGCTCGACGATGGATTCAATAGCATCGCGCGCCGGACCGAGATATTTTCTCGGATCAAAATTCTCCGGATGTTCCGCCATATTCTTGCGAATCATGGCCGTCATGGCAAGTCGCAAATCGCTATCAATATTAATCTTGCAAACCGCCATACTGGCAGCCTTACGGAGCATATTCTCCGGCACGCCGATTGCATCGGGCATGTTCCCGCCATACTTGTTGATGATATCGACGTACTCAGGCACGACCGAGCTGGCACCATGCAGAACGATGGGGAATCCGGGTAGACGTTTCGATACTTCTTCCAAAATATCAAAGCGCAATTCCGGCTTTTGCCCCGGCTTGAACTTATAAGCTCCGTGACTCGTACCGATGGCGATCGCTAACGAATCACATCCGGTGCGTCTTACAAACTCCTGCACCTCATCGGGATCGGTGTACGATGCATCTTCTGCCGACACATTGATATCATCTTCCACGCCTTCAAGTCGTCCAAGCTCCGCCTCTACGGTGACATAAGGATCACGGCTATGCGCATAATCGACAACGCGCCTCGTCAATTCAACGTTATCTTCAAAGGGAAGGTGAGAACCGTCGATCATGACGGAAGTAAAGCCGCCATCGATACAATCTTTGCAAAGCTCAAATGTGTCGCCGTGATCCAAGTGAAGCGCGATAGGGAGATTGGAATCAATAAGCGCCGCTTCGACCAGCTTAATCAAATAAGTCTGGTTCGCATATTTTCTTGCGCCCGCCGACACCTGCAAGATGAGAGGCGCGTTGCATTTTTTCGCCGCGTTGACAATCCCTTGAATAATTTCCATGTTATTGACGTTAAATGCGCCAATGGCGTAACCGCCTTCGTAGGCTTTCTTAAACATCTCTTTTGTTGATACGAGTGGCATAACAGCTCCTTCCTTTTTCTGTCTTTTGTCTTTTATTTTATTCTAGTATTAAGCTTTTAATCGCGTAATCTCACACCACGATTAATTTCTATACTCTAATTCTACTTAGACCCCGATATCTGTTAAGCGTATTTCATCCATCCCCTACAAATCAGAAAGACGTTTCTGCTGTTCAAGTACTGTTTCTAGTTGTTGCTCATACTGCGCCTTTTTCTCACGTTGCGTTTCTACAACGCGCTCAGGCGCTTTCTCTACAAACTGGCGGTTGGCTAACATCTTTGCTGCGCGGTCAATTTCTTTTCTCAAACGTTCTTCCGATTCTGCCAAACGAGCTCGTTCTTCTTCAACATCGACCAACTCACGCAGAGGTACCGCCATTTCACCGCCTCTAAAAACGAAACTTACAGCATCCTGAGGCAATTCTTCTTTCGGCGCAAGGCGGTTCAAGGCAGTCACTCCTGCCAATCGTTCAAGCGTCTGCAGGCCTTCTTCCATACGACAAGCGATGGTATCATCTTCGGTTCGAAGCCAAGCAGAAAAACGATGTTGAGGCGACACATTGTACGTTGCGCGCAGATTGCGAATTTCCCGGATGGCATCCATCATACTTTGCATCGCTGTTTCGGCCTCATGATCCGCGATGTACACATTCACATCAGGCCATAATTCACTGACCAATAAGGCGTCATCGTGTAAGATGCCATAAATCTTTTCAGTCACGAAAGGCATGAAAGGATGCAACAGTTTCATGGTGTCTGACAACACGCGATACAGTGTGGATTGTGCAGCGCGACTTGTTCTTCCCCCTTCACGCAGACGTTCCTTCACCAATTCAATATACCAATCACAGAAATAATCCCACAGGAATCTGTAAATTTTGTCTTGAGCGAGTCCGAGTTCAAGAGCCTCCATATTGGACGTCACCGCTACGATAGTTCCGCGAAGTTCAGACATAATCCACCGGTCTTCGATGGTATAGTCGCTTTCCTCTACATCGGAAAAATCAAGGTCATCGTCGAGGTTCATCAAAGTGAATCGGAAAGCATTCCAAATTTTATTAATGAAATTGCGTCCATTCTCAAGTTTCTCTTCAGAAAGGCGCAGATCGTTCCCCGGCGCATTGCCCACAACGAGCGCGTAGCGAAGCGTATCCGCACCGTAATCGTCGATCACTTCGAGAGGATCTATGCCGTTACCCAATGATTTGGACATTTTCCGCCCTTGTTCATCGCGTACGAGACCGTGGATGAGCACCGTGTGGAACGGCGCTTTACCCGTGTGATGAAGGGCGGAGAAAATCATCCTCGCAACCCAGAAGAAAATAATATCGTATCCTGTCACCAAAACGTCCGTCGGATAAAACGCGCGGTAATCGTCCGTATCCTCAGGCCACCCCAGCGTCGAAAACGGCCAGAGCGCGGAAGAAAACCATGTATCAAGAGTATCATCGTCTTGGCGGAGCACAGTACTTCCGCAAGCTGTACAGAAAGGAGGCGTTTCTTCCGCTACGATGATCTCTCCACAGTCATCACAATACCAAGCAGGGATGCGATGTCCCCACCAAAGTTGGCGTGAAATACACCAGTCGCGAATGTTCTCCATCCAGTTAAAGTATATTTTCTTGAAATGATCCGGATTAAAGCGGACATCCCCGCGTTTAACGACTTCAATGGCCGGTTCGGCAAGCGGTTTCATCTTGACAAACCATTGCGTCGATATGCGCGGTTCCACGAGCGAGTGACAACGCTGACATGTGCCCACATTGTGGCGACGTTTTTCCTCTTTCTCTAAAAGTCCTTGACGTTTGAGGTCTTCTACTACAGCGCG
>JAAZJV010000345.1 GCA_012800135.1 Clostridiaceae bacterium
GCTTTTGTGCTCAACCGTATCTGGGTGTTTCGTTCGAAAAGCGATATCAAAAGGGAGTTTGTACGCTTTGCAGGTTCACGCCTTATGAATTCTCTTGTATGTGAGTACGCTATATATCCTCTTATTTATTATGCTTTTGGTGTCAAGCAGGAGATTATTCCGGGGCTAACGTATGCGAAACTTGTCGCACTGCTTTTTGTTGTGGTGGCCAATCGCGTGACGGGCAAACTGTTCGTTTTTGGCGATGAGCGCGAGGAGTAGCAGATCAGACGAACCGGTTGATTTTTTTGATGAGTTTGAAGTACGCTTCAGTCATGGAAAAATTCTTTGAAGAGATGACAGAAACAACAGAGAAGCGCACTGTCAATGAGGCGGTCCGGCTTAGTCTTGAGCCCATGCGACGCCGTGCCGGCGAGTTATATCGAAGAATTGGCGATCCTTGGCGCGGAATGAAGGTTTTTCACGTCGCGGGTACGAACGGCAAGGGTGCCATCAGCAGTTATTTGACGCATATTCTTTGCAGCGCGGGACATAAGGTGGGATGGTATACATCGCCTTATTTGGAGCGCTTTAATGAGCGCATTCGCATTTTTGATGATCCTAGTGACCTTCTCCTTTATGGACAGGATGTGCCGGTCGGTGAAATTCCCGACGAGACGATTGAGCGCTTGATGGAGCCTATTCGTGAAGCCGGGCGCGCTGTCATGAGTGAAACGGGTGTGCAGCCTTCACAATTTGATTACATCACGGCGCTTGCGTTCTCTTGGTATGCTGAAGAAGAATGTGACGTCGTAGTACTGGAGACTGGTCTCGGCGGACGTCTCGATTCTACTAACATTGTGGAGAGTCCATTGGCTTCGATATTGTCATCGCTAGGGTATGATCACATGGATCGACTCGGAAACTGTATTGAAGAAATCATGTGGGAGAAAGCGGGCATCATCAAGGATGATTGTCCCGTGTTTGCGTACGATCCTCGATCGTCTTTAATTTCAAAAGAAGATGCAGACGCCGCTCGCGGCGTGCTCGAGCGAATGTCACGCGTGCACCGTGCACCTCTTACGTACTTGGGGTATGATGACATTACCGTACTCACGTACAGTTTGGACGGGCAGACGTTTCAGTTCAATCCAACGGGAAACGTTTATGAGACGAAACTTCTTGGAGTTTATCATCCGATTTACGCAATGCTTGCAGCGGAAGCTGTCCGCTCGGCGGGACTTGCCGATGAGACGGCTATTCGTGAGGGCGTCGCGTGCACAATCTGGCCGGGCAGACTTGAAGTGCTGTTGCGATCACCGCTCTTTCTGTTAGATGGCGCTCATAACTGGCAAGCAGGTTTGGCGCTGGAGAAAACAGTTGCCCGATTGACGCAGGGCACAACACCTGTCATATTTTTGGTTGGAACGTTTCGCGACAAGGATTACCGCCATATGCTTCAGGCAGTGCTTCAATCGGATCGGTATTCTATTGAAGCCTTTGTAGCGACGGAACCGCCGAGCGAGCGCCGATTGTCGGCTTTTCAGCTTAAGGAAGAAGCGGAAAAGCTGTTGGCGACGTCACGCAGCAGAGGAGCGTGTGTTGAAGCGGATCCCTTTGTGGAGCGTGCTATGGAGCGCGCACTCCGCTTAGCCGGAGAAAAGGGCGCCATTGTATGTGCCTTTGGCTCATTGTACCTAGCCGGTGAAATCAAAACACTGATGCGAGCACATAC
>JAAZJV010000312.1 GCA_012800135.1 Clostridiaceae bacterium
CCGGTGCACTGCGCGGAACGATTTCAAGCGCTGTTCCGTGCGCCTAAAAAGTCTTGTTAGCCAAAGCATACGCCTCACTACGTTGAACCGCAAGAAAATGGGCAGCTACGTGTTGTTTGATACACATAGAGCGTGTTATTCGTCAGGCGCGTTCGTTGTAAAGACGAACACCCGTTAATAACGAATATTAAAGTAAAGGATCAAATTAATAAGGCACGCTCAAGAACACAACACTCTAATGTTTAGCAAAAATGACACGCTCTAAGCCAGACTGTTTTTCAGTAAAATCCAAGCGAACGCCATGTCTGCTCGCTGTCGATTCGGCGACAAACAGTGAGTCTTTAAATTGAATTATTCAACCGACCTATCGGGCAAAAAGGCTCATCCGACGCGCTCAACGAAGAAGACACGCTCCATGACGGGTGGTATATCCGGGTAATCGTGGAAGTCGGTTGGGAGTGACGCGATGCGGTCAACCTCCTCGATACCGCTTATTACTTTTCCGAACGCGGCGTACATGCCGTCAAGGTGAGGCGCGTCATCGTGACAGATGAAAAATTGAGAGCTCGCAGAATTGTAGTCGTTTGCCCGTGCCATCGAAATCACACCGCGTTCATGCGCGATTTGATTGTCGACGCCGTTCGCGGCAAACTCACCTTTGATCTCCTCGTCCGAGCCGCCCGTCCCGATGCCGTCGGGGTCACCGCCTTGAATCATAAAGCCGGCGATAATGCGGTGAAAAATGATACCGTCATAAAAATTATCGCCGACCAGCTTTTGAAAATTAGCCACCGTGATCGGTGCCGCATCGGCGTCTAGCTCCAGCACAATGTGTGCATCGCTGTCCATGAGAATATCTACAAAGAGCGTCGGGCTTTCGCTGGCAACGAAGCCTTCCGCAACGTTCATCTCGTTATTCTTCATTGTTTCTTTCTGTTCTCCTTTATTCGTTTCTTTCGCCGTAAAACAGAACGGCTCTGCCATAATGACCGCATGATCCACTAGGATAAACTCGCCTTCAGCAACCGTCACCTCGGCCGAGCCGGCGGACAGATCATATTTCCTTACAGGATCGGGACGGCCGTAATAATCGGCATAGATCTCGCAAACAGGCATGTCGCCCGCTTTCAAATGCTCTGCTGCGCGAACTTCGTATGTCCCGGCTGCAACATCCGTTCCGACAAGGAAAACGCCGTTTTCCAGCACGCCGGTAAAACAGTATTTTTCACGTCGCTCGCTTTCGCTGTAGATTGTTGCCTCGTTAAAATAGAGCACGTCGCCGGCTTTTACAGTGATCCAAGTAAAGCCATCTATATAACGCTGATCAATCAGTCCCGAAACGGGCGCATGGCCATCTGTGTGCAAAAATCTCGCTTTCTCCCCCGTCGCGACGAAACAGTAATTGCCGGGCGTAAGATCAGAATCGTACATCGGCGTTTCGCAGACATCACGTGTGTTATTGTAGCCTCTGCCGGGCGGAGGATCCCTCTCCCAGCACCCCGCCGTCGCAACGATCACCATCGAACACAACACGGTCACGACAAAGAGCGTCACGATCGTTTTCCATCTCACACTTTTCATAAAACTACCCTGATACGCCATACGCCTTTAGTTTTCGTTGTGGTAAACCGCGGCCTGTGTCATTAGATTGTCGTTCTAAATGTCCCGATTTACTCTGTACCTTACTCCAATTGACAACTAGAATACTTTTCTAGATCCATGGCTTCTGTCGTGACAATATTCTAGTGCACCCCAATTCCCCCCGTGATGTCGGCAGTACTACTTCAATCGATAAACAGACGCTTCGATCCGGTCCATAGCATCGATCAGTGTTTTCATCGACACCGCATACGAGAGACGGATTCCCTCGGGAGATTCAAAAGCATTTCCCGGCACAAGCGCAATATCGGCGGTGTCAAGGAGATACTCGGCAAACGACGGCGCATCCTTGATGACTCGTCCGTTATCGCTTTTGCCGAACAATCCTGAAACATCCGGGAATAGATAAAATGCGCCCTCCGGCAGAGTGCAATTCACGCCGGGCAACCTCTTCAGACGACCATACGCGTAATCGCGCCGCTCTTCAAACGTCTTTCTCATGTATTCAACATGGGCATCGCATGACCGGAACGCTTCGATGGCGGCACATTGACTAAACGTCGCAACATTCGATGTCGCGTGACTCTGTATCGTCGACATGCTGCGGATCACATC
>JAAZJV010000313.1 GCA_012800135.1 Clostridiaceae bacterium
ACGTCTTTCTCATGTATTCAACATGGGCATCGCATGACCGGAACGCTTCGATGGCGGCACATTGACTAAACGTCGCAACATTCGATGTCGCGTGACTCTGTATCGTCGACATGCTGCGGATCACATCTCGCGGTCCTGCGGCATATCCGACACGCCAACCCGTCATGGCGTACGCCTTAGAAAAACCGTTGATCGTCAGCGTCCGTTTCTTGATATCTTCTGAAAAAGCGGCTGGACTGACATGCGGTTTATCACCGTAGTTTAATTTCTCGTAGACTTCATCTGAAATGAGAAACAAATTGTGATGAACCACGATGTCCGCGACGCGCCTGAGCGACTCCTCACTATAGACAGCACCGGTCGGGTTGTTCGGGCTGTTGATGATGATCACACGTGTTTTCGCAGTGACGGCAGCTTCAATCGCATCTGTATCGAGAGACCAGTCGGAGTGAACCGGCACCGTTACCGGCACCGCGTCCGCGAGCCGAATCATCTCCACATAACTGACCCAGCAAGGTTTCGGCACGATGACTTCATCACCCGGATTACACAGCGCGAGCAATCCGGCAAAAAGCGCAAATTTAGCACCGGTCGTTACAATAATGTCGTCCGAACCGTATGCGATTCGATTGTCGTTTTTGAATTTAGATGCGATAGCCTCGCGAAGCGCGAGCGTTCCCCTCGCTTCCGTATACTTCGTTTTACCGTCGAGCATCGCACGGTGTGCTGCCTCAATAATAGGCGCAGGCGTGTTGAAATCCGGTTCGCCGCTGTTGAGCGCGATGATATTTCGCCCCTCCGCGCGGCCTTCCGCCACTTTTTTATTAAGTTCCAACGTCTGTGATGGCGCCACCTGCTTCACACGTTCAGAAATCATTATCTATACCTCCTGAATCGTCGCTTTATTTAAACCCTTGTACAGGTTTTCAAGAACTGAAGTGTACCAGTCGTTCTTTGTCACGTAAATGGACTTTCATCATAACATGTACCTCAAAAACAGACGCACAGACATGTTATTTTGTCCGTCAAAACGATGAAAACGATGATGCTAATCTGACGTTTCATAGTAAATCGTGGTACACTCTTTCGTAGAGCGCAACATGAAGCGTTAGAATGAATATTTAAACACGATTACCTTAAAAAGACATCGCAATAGCAGTCTGCGGAACGTGTGAACCTCAATGAAAGGTACAAAAACGAAATGAAAAGCAAACACAAAGAATTGAATCAGTGGCTTGACGACATGGCGGCTTTACTCGAGCCCGATGACATCTACTGGTGTGACGGATCTGATGAAGAATATACACGACTTCTTGAGGCCGGCGTAAAATCGGGAACAAGCGTATTGCTCAACCCTGAGAAACGGCCTAACTGTGTCCTTTTCCGTAGCGATCCTTCCGACGTCGCGCGAGTTGAGGATCGCACGTTTATTTCGTCAGAAAGCGAGGATGACGCCGGACCGACGAACAACTGGATCGATCCTAAAGAGCTCAAAAAGACGATGACCGATCTCTATCGCGGCTGCATGCGCGGTCGCACGCTCTACATCATCCCTTTCAGCATGGGACCGCTCGGATCACCCGCCGCTAAGATCGGCATCGAGATCACCGACAGTCCTTACGTCGTTATGAACATGCGCATTATGACCCGCATGGGCAAAGCCGTCCTCGACGAACTTGGCGAAGACGGCGAGTTCGTTCGCTGCCTCCACTCGGTCGGCGCGCCGCTTGAGCCGGGCGAAGAAGACGTCGCGTGGCCCTGCGCTCCGATGGAAGATAAGTACATCAGCCATTTCCCGGAAACGCGCGAAATCTGGTCGTACGGATCAGGCTATGGCGGCAATGCCCTCCTCGGCAAAAAATGTTTCGCACTGCGCATCGCCTCGGTGCTTGCCCGCGATGAAGGCTGGCTCGCTGAGCATATGCTCATTTTGAAAATGACGAACCCTGAAGGGAAAGTGTACTACATCTGTGCCGCGTTTCCCTCTGCCTGCGGCAAAACGAACCTCGCCATGCTGCTCCCCACAATCCCCGGCTGGAAAGTTGAGACCGTTGGCGACGACATCGCTTGGATGCGCTTTGGAAAAGACGGACGCCTTTACGCGATCAATCCCGAAGCCGGTTTTTTCGGCGTTGCGCCCGGCACCTCTTATGACTCCAACCCCAATGCCATGGATACCATCAAAAAAGATACGATTTTTACGAACGTCGCGTTGACAGACGACGGCGACGTGTGGTGGGAAGGCATTGACGGAGATAAGCCTGAGCATCTGATCGACTGGCAAGGCAACGACTGGACTCCGGAAACAGGCAAAAAGGCAGCTCATCCCAACGCGCGCTTCACGGCTCCGGCGAAAAACTGCCCGTCCATCGCGCCGAACTGGGAAGATCCCGAAGGCGTCCCTATCGATGCCATTTTGGTCGGCGGACGCCGCCCGACAACAATCCCCCTCGTTTATCAAAGCTACGATTGGAATCACGGCGTTTTCCTTGGTTCTATCATGGGTTCGGAAATCACGGCTGCTGTGATCTCCGACAAAATTGGGCAAGTCCGACGTGACCCCTTCGCGATGCTGCCGTTTATCGGCTATCACGTAGGCGACTATCTACAACACTGGCTTGAAATCGGCCGCCGCGGCGACCCCGACAAACTACCGAAGATCTTCGCCGTCAACTGGTTCCGCAGAGGCGACGATGGTCACTTCCTCTGGCCGGGCTTCGGCGAAAACAGCCGTGTGTTGAAATGGGTCACCGAACGCTGTGACGACATAGGCGGTGCAAAAGCGACGCCGATCGGCTATGTTCCGAGCAAAGAAGACCTTGATCTCTCAGGCCTTGACGTACCTGATGAAGACATGCAAGAGATTTTAACCGTAGACAAAGACGCCTGGGCAATCGAGCTCAAAGGCATCCGCGAACACTTCAAGACGTACGGACCGAAAATGCCGAAAGAGCTCTACGACGAGCTCGACAAAGAAGAAGAGCGCTTCAAGAAGGAATAACGAAACAAGGTATAGAATAGATAAAATAAACAAAAGAGAGAAGATAATAAGAATAAACCGTTTGGCAAGCGGATAAAAGGTCATGTAGGACATACCCGCTTGCCAAAATTTTTCAAATTCCTTGATGAATGTCAAATCTAACACCTAAAAGCCCGCACTTTGCTTTCCCCGACAGAAGGATATTCAAAATGCGGGCTTCCCTTTTTGCAATGAAGAATATCTTACTTAACAGAAAACAAATCGCAAGCCCGGAACCGCTGACAGAACGTCGTAAGCAACCGAGCTTGCGATGGGAGGGTCTAAATAAATGTGATGTTTGGCCTCAATTACTGAGACCATTGTCCGAGCATCGTTCGCATCCATTCGCCGACATCCATGCCGTAAACCGCATCAAGGTGATCGGGCGAAAGTACCTTGTCAACGTCGCCTAATGCGACATCTTTTCCTTTATTCATCAAAATCGCTTTTGTCCCGAACGCTTTTGCGAGCGAAAGATCGTGAACAACCGAGATGACGGCACGCCCTTCTTGGCGGATCCAGTCGGAAATCAGCGTAAAAATCTGTTTCTGATAGATAAGATCAAGGTGGTTAGCAGGTTCGTCTAAAAGAAGAAGACGCGGATTTTGTGCCAAAAGCTGCGCCAGAAATGTGCGCTGCAACTCACCTCCGGAAAGCGTAAGAACGGACTGTGTTCTTTTCTCCGTCATACCGGTGAGTTCAAGAGCTTCAAATACTGCTTGATCATCTTTTTCCCGGTTGAGACGGCGCGTTAAAAA
>JAAZJV010000059.1 GCA_012800135.1 Clostridiaceae bacterium
CAACGATCTCTCTCTTTATTAACCGGATGTCAAACGTGTAAAATGAGAATGTCCGAGTGAAGAATAATGCACTGCCGGCGCCAACGATAAAACCGTGCACATAACCATGATAATCGTGCACCTTTGTAAGCCGGAGGTAACAATAGAAATCTCACACCCTTCGGTGATAGTGACGAGAAAACCGCGCACAGGATGTGGTCTTACAAGAAGGAGAACCAACTGGTGTTAAACGAATCTTTATTTAGCTTTCGAACGCATTTTCCCGATGGCGGGGCGTGTGAACTTCGAGCTCAACATAACGCGTCAAGACAAGTCGTGTTGCTGAGCGGACAGCTTGTCAGCAACCAACGCAGCGACAGGAAAGGCATCTCCGCGCGTGTACGAAAAAACGGCGTCTACGGCTTTTCCTCGATGGGAACCTATTCTGAAGACGCAGTAAAAAGAACGCTGAAAGAAGCGGAAGCAAACGCTTCCTTCTTAGAAAAGCATGTGCAGCCGACAAAAGGTTCTCTTGCGCCAATCCCGACGGGACAGCTCCTGCGCAACAATGACGCAATCGACGTTGAACAGGCTTTTTACATCGAGCGCTGCCGCGAACTCGATGATTTTGTCGAGCAAAACTGCCCCGAGCTTATAAGCCGTGTAATTGTCGCCATGAGCGACACCGTTGAGAAAGTCATTGTCGTCTCCGACGGACTCGATGCTCATGTCGTGACTCCGAGAAGCTACTTGTACATTAAGATGGTCGCTATGCATCCTGAGAGCGGTCCTGTTGAACTGTACGACATCGTCGGCGGATATGGCACGTTCGATCAAAACTTCTCAGATCTTTCTGAAGCGAAGGCAAAAGCGCTCGAGCTTTACGAAGAACTCATGAAGAAACGTGAAGGGGTGCACCCGAAACCGGGGAAAAAGACCTGCGTCCTCTCCGGCGCACTTGCCGGCATGCTCGCCCACGAGGCCGTCGGGCACACCGTCGAAGCCGATCTTGTTCTTTCAGGCTCTGTTTCCGCGCACCTGCTCAATCAGCCTGTGGCCTCAGAGATCACCTCGCTGGTCGACTACGCGCATACAGCCTTCGGAAAGCCCGTACCTCTTCCTGTATACTCGGACGACGAGGGTGTCACGGCAAAAGACACCGTCCTGATTGAAAACGGCATTTTAAAAGGCTATATGAACAATCGCGAATCGGCGCGCCACTTTGGCGTAGAGCCGACCGGACACGCACGCGCCTGGCTTTTCTCCGACGAGCCGCTGATCCGTATGCGAAACACGGTGATCCTTCCCGGAAAAAACACTCTGGAAGAGATGTTGGCATCCATCGATGATGGGTACTGGCTCATCTCGTCGAATAACGGCCAAGCCGATACGACCGGTGAGTTCATGTTCGGCGTCACGCGCGGCTATGAAATCAAAAACGGCAAAATAGGGCGCGCCATTCTGGATACAACGATCTCCGGCGTCGCCTTTGAGATGATGAAAACGATCGACATGCTCTCCGATACGGTTGAGTGGATCAGCGCCGGATTTTGCGGCAAAAAACAACCGATGGCCGTCTCTCTTGGCGGACCTGCCGTGCGTTGCGAGATCACGGTCGGAGGAAGAGTGTGATTTTCCTCACAAGGCAACTTCGGAATAAACATCTGAACCATCACTGTAACAGCACGAAGGAGATATTACATGGAAAAGCTTGAACGCGACGGAAGGCTTGATCCTGAAGCCGCATCTTCGCCCTTACAACAAAGAAAGTTTAATACACTTGAACATTACACGAAAATCGGGCTGGACGCCCTCAAAGAAGGCGGCGCGGATCAGGCGCGCTGTGTCGCAACGCGTCGAGTCACGCGAGAGATTTCAGCGGAAGCCGGTGAGTTTTCGCTTTATCGCACGCTTTTTGACGACTCTATCTCTTATATGGCCATTGACAACGACGGCCGACGCGGCACACTTTCGCAGAACTCCATCGATGAAGGCGACATCCGCGCCGGAGCAGAGACATGCCTCGCCTCCGCCCAAGCTGCCAGCCCTGACAAAGATTGGCAGCTGGCGCCCGCCCTTCCGACACAGACCTTTGAAGCCGGTCCGCATGATTGTGATGAATCAATGCTTTTCCATCGCAGCCAGGAACTTCTCACGACGATCCGAGACCGTTTCCCGAAAATCATGGTAGAAACGCTGACCGCCACGCACGTATCGAGTGAATCGTGTGCGAACTACTCCACCGGCAGCCTGTTCTTCACACGCGAAAGCCTCTACGGCATCAGCATCCTGTTCAGCGGTCAAGAAGGTGCGAAAACGTCCTCCTTCTTTGGCTCCGGAGTTCAGACATACTCGCTGG
>JAAZJV010000060.1 GCA_012800135.1 Clostridiaceae bacterium
CGGAATATTATAAATTAATCGAAAAAATGTCCGGGGAGGAAAACGGTAAGAAGATGGTAAGGAGTATGGTAAATAGGAAAAAAATAAGAGAGGTCAGTTTATCTAAAAAATCTGAATTATTGTCCAATGAGAATTTGATAAAAACTGTCTATCCGATTAATCTGATTAAATTAAAATAAACTTTCACAGGTTGAGTGATTTTCCAATTAATGATAACCCAATCAATTGGTGACAACCTCATTATTTATTCATGATTGAGCGATTTTACGATTGACAGAAAAAGGGTTCACGTTAAAATGTAAAGGTCAGTTGTATTGCAATCATTCTTTAGCTTGGTGATTTAATCAACTCTTAAGAGACGACCAATGGCAACTGCCGTATTCACTCCTAGGCTCGGGGATTTGATGTCGCAAGAAATGCTCAACGCGATGAGGGCGCAATCGCCCTTAAGCTCGAGAATTTAATGGACATTTTAATGGACATATTGAATACTGAGTCGTCGGGGTATAATGACTACGTTAACTTAGAGTTAACTTAAGGTTAACTTAAAGTTAACTTAGGAGAACAAAGTACATGGTTTTTTCTTCTCTATTTTTCTTATATGTTTTTCTTCCGCTATGCTTGATTTTGGTCTGGTCTGTGGAAAAAACAAAAACGCAGAATATTATCCTGCTCGTATTTTCGCTCTTTTTCTATGCGTGGGGTGAGCCGGTCTATGTTATCCTGCTCATTCTGACGACGCTTTTCATCTGGGGATGCGGAATCCTGATGAGTCGCGCTCGCCGTCGGAAGGAACGACGCACTGCTCTGACGCTTGCCATAGTTGTCTCGATCGGCAGTCTTGTAGTTTTCAAATATACCGGTTTTATAGTAGAAACCATCAATCTGATTCCTTTCATCAATATTCCGGTTCCACAGATTTCATTGCCGATCGGCATCTCGTTTTATACCTTCCAAGCACTTTCCTACATCATTGACCTCTACCGTGGCGGAATCAAAATACAGCGCTCCTATTACAAATTTTTACTTTATGTCTCATTGTTCCCGCAACTTATCGCAGGCCCGATCGTGCGCTATATTGACGTGGAAAAGGAAATTAGTCACCGTGAGATTACGTTGGACGGCATCGTGTCCGGCATTGGTCGCTTTGTTGTCGGTCTATGTAAAAAAGTCCTGATCGCCAATCACGCCGGCGAAATCGTCAATTTTTGTCTAGAATCGGATCATTTCGGGCAGATCAGCACAGCAACGGCTGTTTTGGGGATTCTTGCGTACACTTTTCAGATCTATTTTGACTTCTCAGGTTATTCCGATATGGCGATCGGCCTCGGGAGAATGTTCGGCTTCAAATTCCTTGAGAACTTCAATTATCCGTATATCTCAAAAAGTGTAACCGAATTCTGGCGCCGCTGGCATATCTCGCTCAGCACTTTTTTCCGCGACTATCTCTATATCCCGCTCGGTGGCAATCGCCGTCACCGACTGCGCAATACATTCATAGTTTGGTTCCTTACGGGACTCTGGCACGGGGCAAACTTTAATTTCGTATTGTGGGGACTCTACTATTTTGTGATTCTGCTCTTCGAACGCAAGGTGATTCTGCCCTTACACGAGAAAACACCTAAATGGATCTGGCTGGTACCGACATTTTTGGCGAACGTATTCGCATTCAGTATCTTTTACTTTACCGATTTTTCGCGCCTCTTTACGTTTTATGGACGGATTTTCGCGCCGGGACTAGCCGGTTTCATGGACTTGGAAGCACGCATACTCTGGAGGCAACATCTTGTATTCCTGATCGTTGCAATCATAGCTTCAACACCGATCCTTCCTTGGATAAAAGAACGCCTTCATGGTTACAAAAGAATACTCGAACGCTCAAGAGCGATCGGCATTTTGCGCACGGCGTTTACCCTATTACTGCTTTTTACATGTACGGCATCACTTGTCGCATCGAGCTACAACCCGTTCCTCTACTTCAGGTTCTGATTAAGTAGGGGAACTCGAACTGATATAAGAAGGATTAGCATTATGCGTCAGAAAAAAAACAATCAAATTATCCTGATAACTGCTTTTGTCGCTTTCCTGGTCATCTTTGGAGTCCTGCATATTATCCTTCCGCAAGAAACGATTTCTCTTGACGAAGGACGACGACTCAAAACGTTTCCTAAGTTGACATATAAAGACGCCGTAACCGGCAAACAGGCAGAGAAAATCGAAGCATGGTACAACGATCAATTTCCCTTTCGTAATTCGTTAATCACGATCGGTAAATCAATGCGCGCGTCACTTTTTCCAAACTTGAATCCGGGCGGACTTGCACTATATCAGATCAATCGCGATCTCATGCCGGACGATCCCGGAGACGATGATCCTGATACTCCGCCCGCTCCAATCGAAACATCTCCGCCGAATCAGGTAGTGGATCCTACCGGTCTTTCTGACCCTTCTGGAGAGACGGGAACCTCCGAGTCAACCACGCCAACGACAACTAAGCAAGAAGATCCGCCAATCCCCACCCTGCCTAAGGAGAACCCTGTAGAGAAAGGCGGGCTGGTCGTCATGGGTACGCGCGCCATGGAACGTTTCTACGGCGATGAAAAACTCCTTAAGAACTACGCCAACCGCCTGAACACCGTCAAAACCACGTGGGGTGCAAATCTTAACATGTACTCAATGCTTATCCCGACAGCAATTGAAATTTACGCGCCTGAAGAATATCACAGCGGGTACTGCTCACAACAGGCGTGCTTAGATATTTTCTGGAATGCGCTCAACCCTGGAATCGGCAAGGTAGACTCACTGGATAAGCTGTTGCGCCACCGCGATGAATACATTTATTACCGTACCGACCATCACTGGACAGGACGTGGCGCTTATTACGCATACGTCGCTTTTTGTGAAGAAGCAGGCTGGGCACCTGTCCCTCTCTCTGACATGGAACATTATCAGATTGAGGGCACTTTCCTCGGTTCGCTCTGGCGTGCCACAAATGAGACCGCCCTGAAGGACAATCCTGATACGACTGAAGGTTGGCGGCCGAAAGTGGAATCCTATACGGCAACGGCATGGGACAACCCGGAAATGACGGTCACCTATCAGATTATTCTGAACGACGAACGGTGCACCGGAGTCAACAGCTATCTCAATTACTCCGGGGGAGACCGCGCTCTTTTGAAAATCGTGACCTCCAACAGTAGCGGACGAAAACTCCTCGTTACAAAAGACTCATTCGGGAATGCACTCGTCCCCTACTTCGCCAATCACTACGATGAAATCTACGTGATCGACCCTCGCTACTACGTGCGTCCTCTCAAGCAACTCGTTGAAGAAAACGGCATCACCGATTACGTTGCGGTCAATTACATGTTCGCAATCTCAAATCCGACGTGGCTGGGCGGATTTGATAAGATTATTAAGTAAGAAAACCCTCGAGTACAGCTGGAGAATGTCTGTGCAGTATGATTTTGAACATTACGTAGACCGCCGCCATACGACTTCTTATAAGTGGAACGCTATGACAAATGCCTGTCCTGACGTTCCTGAAGACGTAATCCCCTTGTCCGTCGCCGATATGGAACTCAAGAATCCGCCCGAGATCATGGCCGGACTTCGCGACATGCTGGATCCGGACAAACTCATCCTCGGATACGCCGGAGCTCCTCAAAGCTATCGTGACGCCGTCTGTTCTTTCATGAAAAAAAGGCACAACTGGGAAATCGAACCGGAATGGATCGTTCCGACAGCCGGTGTCGTCCCGGCCTTCTACAATGCGGTTTTGGCATACACACGCCCCGGAGAGGGCGTCATCGTGATGCCGCCTGTCTACTATCCTTTCTTCGGCGCTGCAGAACAGGAAGGCCGCAACGCCGTGTATTGCCCGCTTCTGGATCGCGGCAACCGCTACGAAATCGATTTTGACCTGCTGGAACAATGTGCACAGCATCCTGACAACCGCGTGCTGCTCTTTTGCAGTCCCCATAACCCTGTCGGTCGCGTCTGGACTGTGGAAGAACTGAAAAAAGTTGGTGAGATTTGCCTAAAAAATGACGTGCTCATGATCTCGGATGAAATTCATTTTGACCTCATCATGCCCGGCTACAGGCACACCGTCTACGCGACGATCAGCGATGATTTTGCGCAAAATTCCGTCATCTGCACGGCTCCGAGCAAAACTTTTAATCTGGCAGGCATGCAAACGTCATCCATCATCATTCCGAACGCTACACTGCGTGAGACTTTCACTAAAACACTTCATTCGGGGCGTGCAAGCAGCCCGACAATCCTCGGTTATAAGGCATGTGAAATCGCCTACACCGAATGTCTTGACTGGCTTGATCAACTCATAGTGCTGATCGACCGCAATCGTCAGTACGTCGAAGATTTCTGCGACAAGCGACTTACACGCGTACGCCCATACACCATGGAGGGTACTTACCTTCAGTGGCTTGATTTACGCGCATTCGGTATGGATGGTAAAACACAGGAACAGTTCCTGCGACAAGAAGGTAATCTGTTCTTAAACGGAGGCTACATGTTCGGTCAAGGCGGCGAAGGATTTGAACGTCTCAATCTTGCCTGTCCGACATCGTGTATTGAAGATGCCATGAATCGCATGCAGGCAGCTCTTCTCATTCTCCATGAGGATGACAATTGAGATCGCGGTATGAAGTAACACGAACTATTGATGCTGCAAAACATTAATGCGTCTCGGCGCGCTTAAGAAAAAGAGGCTGAGTAAAAGAGATTGAATAAAAGAGATTGAGCAGACGCTGATTACAAATGGTTAAGTTAAAGAGACTGAATAGAGGCTAAGTTAAAAATAGGTTGAGTTAAAGAGACTGATTTAATGAAGTTGAGTTAAATAGGTTGAGTGTAAGAGGTCGAGTTAAAGAGACTTAAAAAAGGATTAAATAGAAGCTAAGTAAAAAAGGCTAAGTTTAAGAGGTTGAGTTTAAGAAGTTCAGTAAAAGAGGATGATTAAAAAGGGTATTATTGAGTAAGGCAATAGAAACGATAAATATAAAGGACAGCGAACTGACCTTGACCATCAGGGGTAACCCCTCTATTTCTCCGGTCATCAATTCGAAAGTAGGAAAGGAATAAAAACCGACATGAGCAAAATACTAGAAAAGCGTCAACTGACTCGCGAAACCGTTCTTATGAAGGTGGAAGCGCCTCTTATCGCAAACAAGGCGTTGCCCGGTCAATTTATCATTTTTCGTGTAGAAGAAGGAGGAGAACGTGTTCCTCTCACCATCGCGGGCGTCGACCCTAGCGAAGGGAGCGTCACCATCATTTTCCAAATGGTGGGTAAATCAACGATGCGACTAGGTGCAAAAGAAGCCGGTGAATCGATCGCCGACTTCGTCGGACCGCTTGGTAAACCGTCCGAACTCGATCCATATAAGGGCAAGAAAGTCGCCGTCATTGGCGGCGGACTCGGCGTCGCCATCGCCTACCCGCAAGCGGCTTATCTTCACGAAATCGGCGCGCACGTCGATGTCATCGCCGGTTATAGAAGCGTAGATCTCATCATTCTTGAAGATGAACTCCGCTCGTCGTCCGATAATTTTTACCTCATCACCGACGATGGCTCCTCCGGCCGCAAAGGCTTTGTGACGGACATGCTGAAAGAGCTTTTGGAACAGGGCAAAAAGTATGACCTTGTCATTGCCATCGGTCCTCTTGTCATGATGCGCGCAGTCGCTGAGATGACTCGGCCTTACGACATTGAAACCGTAGTAAGCATGAACACCATCATGGTAGACGGAACCGGCATGTGCGGCTGCTGTCGCCTAACCGTCGGCGGGAAGACAAAATTTGCTTGTGTCGACGGTCCGGACTTCGACGCACACGAAGTCGATTTTGAAGAAGCGATCCGGCGTTCACGAGCCTACGTTGAACAAGAAGACCACGATCGCAAGAGTGAACAGGAACGGCACCGTTGCCGCCTGACGGGAGAAGTACGCCATGAATAAGAAAAAAAGAAATATGTCGAACGTCAAAGTAAGCATGCCCGAACAGGCACCGGACGTTCGCAACAAGAATTTTAGCGAAGTCGCCCTCGGTTATACCGAGGAAATGGCACAGGAAGAAGCGCTGCGTTGTCTGCACTGCAAAAACCACCCCTGTGTAGCGAAATGTCCTGTCAACGTCGACATCCCGGCTTTTATCGAGAAAATCGCATCCGGCGATTATGAGGATGCCTACCAAATCATCGCCTCGACGAACAGCCTGCCGGCCATTTGCGGTCGCGTCTGCCCACAAGAGACACAATGCGAATCCACCTGCATACGCGGCATCAAAGGTGAACCGGTCGCTATCGGGCGCCTTGAGCGATTTGCCGCCGACTGGCATCTCGCAAACGTGAAAGAGCAACCGCCGCAGCCAAAAACGAACGGCCGCCGCGTCGCCGTGATCGGCTCCGGGCCTGCCGGACTGACCTGTGCGGGCGATCTTGCCAAAATGGGCTACGAAGTCACCGTCTACGAAGCTTTTCACGTAGCCGGCGGCGTATTGATGTACGGCATTCCGGAATTCCGTCTCCCGAAAAAACTGGTGCAAACTGAAATCGACGGCCTGAAAGCACTCGGCGTCGAGATCGTCTGCAATACAGTTATCGGGCTCACCCTTTCAATCGACGACCTCTTCGAAAGCGGTTACGAGGCCATATTCATAGGATCGGGAGCAGGACTTCCCCGTTTTATGGATATTCCGGGCGAAAACCTCAACCAAGTCTATTCGGCAAACGAGTTCCTGACGCGCGTCAATCTGATGCAGGCTTGGCGCTGGCCAGAAACTTCAACGCCAATCAACATCGGCAAACGTGTCGCCGTTGTCGGAGGCGGCAATGTCGCTATGGATGCCGCGCGCTGTGCGAAACGGCTCGGAGCAGAAGAAGTCATGATCGTCTACCGCCGTTCGGAGGATGAACTGCCGGCGCGTAAGGAAGAAGTCGAACATGCGAAGCATGAAGGCATTATCTTCAATCTTTTGACCAATCCGACCGAAATCAAAGGATGCGACGGCTGGGTGACCGGCATGACGTGCATCCGGATGGAACTGGGCGAGCCGGACGCATCGGGAAGACGCCGACCAGTCCCAATGAAAGGTTCCGAATTTGATATCGAACTTGACACCGTGATCATGGCGATCGGACAATCTCCGAACCCCTTGCTGCGCAACACAACAGACGAACTTAAATGCCACTCATGGGGCGGCATTATTGTCGATGAGGAGACCCTTGCTACATCAATGCCGGGTGTGTGGGCCGGCGGCGATGCCGTCACCGGTGCAGCGACCGTGATTTTGGCGATGGGTGCGGGAAAAACAGCCGCAAACTCAATTGACGCATATCTAAAAGATAAAAAGTAGACAACGACGGTTGAAAACATCTACCCTGCGACAACGACCTTATCCACAGGCACAAGGAGCGGACGCGGCATTGTCGGATTATCAGCAAATTGCCTTAACCTTATCCACAGGCACGAGAAACGGACGCATCTGCCCGTTCAAGCAGCTGATCAGATCGAACCTTATCCACAGGCACGAGAAACGGACGCATCTGCCCGTTCAAGTAGCTGATCAGATCGAACCTTATCCACAGGCACGAGAAACGGACAATGGGCTCAAGAAAGACAGCCTCGCATTCAATCTATACGTACCTTAAAAAATAAGTAGAGACGTTTCAAGGAGCGGACACTATTAGCATTCGTTCGGCACTTTTCTTCAAAGTGATAAGTATGTATTATCGATCAAAG
>JAAZJV010000061.1 GCA_012800135.1 Clostridiaceae bacterium
ACCAGCGCCCGATAAACCGCCGCCGAGAAGTACAATCTCAGGACGAAACACAGTAATAAACCCTCCTAGTCCAATGGCCAAATACGTACAATACTGATCTACTACGCGCATGGCGACAGGATCCCCCTCGCGCGCGCAATCAAACGATGTTCTCCCCGATACTCCGCCATGTTTTGCCGCATGTGCATGCATCTTAGTCTCAGGATTTTTTGCCATAGCTTCATTCGTCTGACGAATCAATGCCGTAACGGATGCGTAGGCTTCAAGGCAACCGAAAAGACCGCATGTGCACGGTTCTCCATTAGCTATAATAGGTACATGACCGAGCTCTGCGCCCATGCTGTCACCGCCGCTGAAAAGGCGACCGTCAATAATCAAACCGGTACCCACTCCGGTACCCAAAGTCAACATAAGGACATGACGATAACCTTTCGCTGCACCTGCCAGCATTTCTCCGACGACAGCACAATTGGCATCATTATCGATGAAAACCGGTACCGGAATATGCTTCTCTAATTCCTGCTTTAACGGCATGTTTCGCCAGTTCGTATTATTTGAAAAGACAAGAAGGCCTGTGGATGGATTAATAAAGCCAGGCGAACCGACACCGACTGAATGAAAATCTTCTAAAATGAGTCCAGCATTCTCCGCCGCAATCCGTGCAGTTTCCGCCATATCAGGAACGACAATTTCGAACCCTTCAAGGGTCGGCTTTTGATAGCTGGAAATTATCTTATATTTTTCATCCACAACACCTGCTTTAATACTCGTACCGCCTAAGTCAATTCCAATTCGATACTGCATACAGATACCTCTTAAACAATAATAAGTAATAAATTTGCATCTAAAGCGTAAGTTCACATGCTAAAATATAAAATAGTAGAGAAATACATTATGATTTCATTGTAACAAATACGAGTGTCTCAGCGAAATAACCACTCGAGATGAATGAGCTGCACTATGACGACCTTATCCAATATTAAGCTCTTTGACGGAACGCGGTTTCGCGATGAAACGTCGATCTCTATTCACGATGGCATCATCACGGAACTTGGCAACACGACAACCGGAATCGATATGGGCGGAAAAATGCTCTCCCCCGGACTAATCGATCTTCACATGCATGGTCAAATGGGTGAAGAAAGTATGCGCCCCGGCGGAGTTGTCCGCATAGCTTTTACTCAGTTAATGTTCGGTGTTACATCATTTTGCCCCGCCTCTGTCACCGATTCAGATGAAAACACACGTATTTTTTTAGAAAATGTACGACAAGCAATGATATCCCCGAAGGGTGCACGAGTTTTGGGCGCGTATCTTGAAGGGCCATACCTTGATCACGATCTCCGCGGTGTCCACGACGAACGCTATATCAAGGATCCGTCTGTCTCTCATTACATTGAGCTTGTTGACGGCTATGAAGACATCATCGCACGCGTTACTCTTGCTCCGGAAAAAAACGGTGGCATGGAATTGGTACAGTATCTTGCCGATCAGGGAATCACCGTTTCAATCGGTCATTCTGCGGCCAACGCAGAAGAAACCATGGACGCCATCCGTCATGGAGTGAACACGACGACACACACTTTTAACGCAATGTACCCGCTCCATCATCGTCAGCCCGGCGTTCTCGCCGTCGCGCTAACGCATCCCGACATTTCGGCGGAATTCATCGCTGACATGATTCATATAGATCCTCTAACCGTAAAGCTTATCTACCTTGCCAAAGGTGTGGAAAAATGTTTCTATTGCACGGATTCTATGGAGGCCGCAGGCATGCCGGACGGCGATTATCAACTTGGTCCCAGCACGATATCAGTCGAAAACGGC
>JAAZJV010000062.1 GCA_012800135.1 Clostridiaceae bacterium
GGGGGCGAGGTTCCCGCGTCGTCAGTGATATTGAGTGCACTCTGTTCGCATCTGCTTCTAAAAGGGATGAAATAATCGAGTTTTTACCAGCCCCGGACGGTCCTGAGATAACCACCATCAGCCCATTGTGAGAATGAGTTTCAAAAGATTCCATTCTGCCCTCCTCAATCGATGTCATCGCCTTCTGTTCCGTCGTTCGATACATCGGAGACACTAACAATCGCTTCAGGTTTCATCGCAGACAAAATGATGTGATCGCTGTCCATCACAATGACGGCTCTCGTCTTGCGACCCCCTGTCGCATCGATGAGCGACGCTCTGTCGCGCGCATCCTGTATCAAACGGCGCGCCGGTGCCGAATCGGCCGTTACGACTGCAATGACACGCGCCTTAGCGATGTAATTGCCATAACCGATCGCGATCATTTCATAAACCATACTCACTATCTCCTCACTTCGGGCTGTTGGCACACGTGACGGCCAATCTTCAAAACGATCACCAAGAAACGGAATCAATCACATCGTGTGCACTCGTAATACACTGAAAACTAAGTGTCCTACAACTCTAACGCAATCCGTTTACGCCATCTTATACTTATTCTAAATTTTGCACCTGTTCTCGAATGGCTTCAAGTTGCGTTTTCATAAGAACAACCGTATTCGCGATGTCGAGATCATTCGCCTTGGAACCGATCGTATTGACCTCACGGTTTATCTCTTGAATTAAAAAATCCAGCTTCCTTCCCACCGGACCTGTCAAAGACAAATTTGTCTCCAGAGCCGTTGCATGTGAACGAAGGCGCGTGACCTCTTCATCGATGGATGAGCGATCTGCAAATAGTGCCGTTTCCGCGAAGAGTCGCTGATGATCATACCATTCCGGATACGATTCTCCTAAAAGTTCCTCGGCGCGTACAAGCAGTTTTTCACGATAGAGATCGACGACCTCAGGTGAGCGCTTCGCGACATCATCGATAAGCTTTTTAAACGACGTCGTTTTATTTCTAAGATCCGTCGCCAGTCGTTCCCCTTCAGCGCGACGTGTGGCTTTCAGCGCCTCGATCGCCGAGGCGGCCGCTTCTAATAGTTGACTTTTAAGCGTCTCCTGATCTTCGGTGAGTTCCTCTTCTGTAAGAACGCCGCGCTGAGCGGCTACAAGTGCGACAAGATCTTTTGTCTCCCTTTTCGCTATATGCTCCAGTCTTTTAACGGCCTCCGTATAGCCTAGCGCGAGCGCCTCATCTACCGCAATATTTCGCGGGACGCTCTCGTCGGTTGTCACCGTCACGAATATATCGACACGACCGCGAGAAAGCTCATCTTTGAAAAGTTGTCGAATGGGCATCTCAAACGAAGAGAGCGCAAAAGGCAATCTCAAAGACAAATCTAAATAGCGGTGATTAACAGATCGACATTCGACGGTCACTGTTCGCCCGTTTTGTTCAGATACCCCAAGGCCGTATCCGGTCATACTGTTCGGCATAGTGTTTCTCCTAAGCAATAACTGTTCCAGATCATGCACAAATCTACGTATTATTTCATCAGTTCTACCTGTCTCCTATGGTTCTACACTCACTTTACAGGTTGTTAAGCAATTTTTTAAGCGGTTATGCATCAGTAAGATGCGATCGTGACCTTTCCTGACACTAAAATCTCATTTTTTCCTGAAAAATGCCGTCCTCACCGATAAGAAGAGGCTGAAATTCAAGGTGATCAGCAGAGGTCAGCACATAGCGAACACCCTCTATAACAGGTGAAGAACTGTAAAAGGGCACTTCGTGATGTATATGACCAAAGAGACAGAGCTTGATGTCTGAGGGTGCAAGCAGTGATGAAAGCGCAGATGTCTGCCCTTTTTCCGAGATGGGCGGGTAATGCATCACTGCGATCGTCGGACACGCCGTACCCCTTCGTTGACGTAGCAATGCCAACTCATTGAGCGAGAGGTTCATTCGAATCACTTCGCGATCAAAAATACGCTGATCTTCCGTTTTGAAAGTGTCATCCGAAGGCAAAACCCATCCGCGCGTACCACAAAGATCAAACCCTGCCACTTCTAATGCATCGTTGCGGAGAAAAAAAATTGAATTTAACTGATTTTCCGCGACGAGCCCTTTCATTTTTTGAAGCGTCGCCCACCAATAATCGTGATTGCCGCGAAGAATGATCTTTATCTTACCGGGTAGCGCATCGATCCACCGCAAATCGGGGAGCACGTCGTTAAAAGAGATCGCCCACGACACGTCGCCTCCGATGATCACTGCGTCTTCGTCGCTTACGGTCGCTGTCCAGGAGGTTTTGATGCGTTCAGTGTGATTTTTCCAACGGTCTCCGAAAATATCCATCGGTTTTTCAAACGCAAACGAAAGGTGTAGATCGGAAATCATAAAAAGTTTCATAATCCGTCCTCACATCCCTTCCGTTGCTTAGAATCGTTCTTGTCCGAACCTGTCTTTGAATAATCATTGTCGGTGTCTAATTCTGCCCGTAACGGAGTAATATCGTCATCCGATCCTGCCTTTGATGGAATACAAACGGTACTAAAACCTATATTCGATGAAGTATTATCGGAACCCGCTTCTACCTGTAATGGGTTGTTATCGATACCCGGTTCCGACTCTGAGAGAGTATCTTCCAGATCCGATCCGTTCCGGTTCTGATCATCGTCTTTCCACAAATCTTGATGAAAATAATGGAAAATCGACTCAGCTACGTCTTCAGGCAGTCCTTTGACGGCTTTTAGCTGCTCGAGTGATGCCTCCTCTACTTGCTTGCTCGTACCGAAGGCCTCAAGCAGCAGACGGCGTCGAGTCGGACCGACCCCCTTGATGTTCTCAAGCGTATATCGCATCACGCGATGACGACGCTCTTTCTTGTTCAGGCGCTGTGCAAATCGGTGCGCCTCGTCCTGAATCGACGTCAAAAGATGGAGAAGACCCTGACGCATCGCGCGTTCTTCCTCAGAACGCGCCTGTGCATCGGCTATGGATTCAGGATTTGAAAGTTCAAGAATCTCCCCCGTTGGCTTAACAAGACC
>JAAZJV010000063.1 GCA_012800135.1 Clostridiaceae bacterium
ATTTATTCCGATTGATATGTTGCCGTCTTTATAAAAATACAACTTGTCAACTTGTCTCATTACGTTAAAGAGGAGGCATCCCGATTGAGAATTCACCATGACGGTCAATACTACGCAGGGAAACGTTTCGTTACGCTTAAAAGGGGGCATCCCGATTGAGATGCCCCCTTTTCAATAGTTCAGATGGATGAATATAATAAACTTGCTTGATTAAGAACATTCCTAATGGATGAATACTTTAATCTTTCTTATTAAAAACGTCTCGACAAACATCTGCGACGTGCTCCGCTGTAAAACCGTATTCACACATAACAGCATTGCCCGGCCCCGACATACCGAACTGATCAATACCTATAACGGCTCCATCAAGACCAACGTATCGATGCCACGAAAGTGGTGACGCGGCTTCTACTGCTACCCGTTTGCGAAGCTTAGGTGGCAGGACTTCGTTCTTATAGGCTTCATCTTGCTCGTTAAAAACTTCCATTGAAAGAAAAGACACGACACGCACTTGGATGCCGTCTTCCCCAAGAATATCAGCAGCGCCAAGCGCGATCTCAACCTCCGAACCTGATGCCATGAGGATAAGTTCCGGATCATCGCCCCCGTCACGAAGAACATATGCACCTTTCAGGGCTTTTTCAGCATCGGTTTCACGAGAAACGAGGCCTTGACGTGACAATGCCAGAATTGATGGTCCCTCATAAGCTAATGACTGAAACCACGCCGAAGCGACTTCTTTTCTCCCAGCAGGTCGATAAACACGCACGCCGGGAATGGAACGCAACATGACCAGCTGTTCAACAGGCTGGTGCGTCGGACCATCCTCTCCTACTGCCAAGCTGTCGTGTGTCAAAACGTAGATTACAGGCAATTTCATCAATGCGGATAAACGCAGAGCGGCCTTCAAGTAATCAGAAAAAACAAGAAATGTCGCCACATACGGACGAAATCCGCCGTGAAGGGCAATGCCGTTCGCGATAGCGGCCATCGCGAATTCGCGAACGCCAAAATGTACACTGGCACCTTTTCGGTTATCGGATGAAAAGGAAGTGGCACTCTTAATCACTGTATTATTCGAAGGCGCGAGATCAGCGCTTCCACCAAAGAGACAAGGTGTCTTCTCAGATATCGCGTTCAGAATTCGGCCGAAAGAAGCCCGCGTCGCTTCATCATTCGGAACGACTTCAAGCAAATCGTAAAGGGTCAAACCATCAAGATCACAACCTGTCATCACTTGACGAAGCTGTTCGGCAAGATCCGGATTAGCTTTCTTCCACGCATCAAACGTCTCGCTCCAAGCGGTTTCCATACGCGACTTTGCGTCTGCCAATTTCCTCACATACCGAAGAATCTCCTCAGGCACTTCGAAGGGATCGAGATCCTCAGGCCAACCGATTGCCTGCTTGGTCAGAGTGACATTCGACTCCCCGAGCGGTGCGCCATGACAAGATGACAATCCCTCTCGCGGTGAGCCGTAGCCGATTTTGGTCTTGACGGTAATCAGCGAGGGGCGATCAGCTCGCGAACGCGCTTCTTCAATCGCACGGCCGACAGCGTCGCGATCATTGCCATCCGCTACGTGCAACACATGCCATCCATAGGATTCAAAACGTTCACTCACATCTTCTGTGAAAGCAAGATCGGTCGAACCTTCGATTGTAATGTCATTGCTATCATAAAGGACGATCAGCTTGCCAAGCTTAAGCGTACCCGCCAATGACGCAGCTTCTGAGCTCACACCCTCCATCAAGTCTCCGTCCCCACAAAGCACGTACGTGTAATGATCAATAATTTTATGTTCCGGTGTGTTATATGTGGCAGCAAGACGAGCCTCGGCCATCGCCATACCACATGCTATAGCAAACCCTTGCCCGAGAGGCCCTGTCGTCGTTTCGACACCGACCGTGTGCCCGTATTCCGGATGCCCGGGCGTCCGACTCCCCAGCTGGCGAAAATCAGCAATATCGTCTCGCGTAAGCCCATACCCAAAAAGATACAGCAACGCATAAAGCATCGACGATGCATGTCCTGCCGAGAGAACAAATCGATCGCGATCCATCCAGGATGGATTCTCCGGACTATGCTTCATATGATGTGCCCACAACTCGTACGCCATGGGAGAGGCACCAAGAGGCATTCCAGGATGTCCCGAATTTGCCTTTTGAATCGCTTCAATCGATAAAACACGGATCGCCGCCGTCGCGCGATCATCCATTCGCCTATCTTTCATACTGACCTCCTGCGCTGCACGCGTCTTGCCGGTTGAATACATATCACTACTGATACGAATCCAGCATGTTTTAAACTATATGTTCGATCATTATCGTCAAACACTTGCATCGTCTCTGACACCTATGGCAATTATCGTTTAGAATGACCGCCTCTTCCTAATAGTTTATATAGTTTATGTACGGCGTTGTTTTTCGACGTCGACTTTTCATAAAGGCCGCAAGTCAATAACGACATCTATCGATCCTCTTTTTCATCTTGTGCTAGATGACAATTTTTATATTTCTTGCCACTGCCGCACCAGCAGGGATCATTCCGTCCCGGTCGGTATTTTTTTCGAACCGGCGCAGCTTTTGGTTCAGGGGCTGATGCCTCCATTGAGCCTTGATCATCTATATTTCTTGATGGCGCCGACGCTCCGGACCATCCTTGTGATCCGCGTCCTTCAAGTAGCTTGTCCGGAGCACTCCTTCTCATTCGCGTGCTGCTCTCTGCCACAAATCGTGCTCGCATGATCAGGCGAACTGCATCTTGTTTGATGGCTTCGTTCATCGCATCAAACATGTCAAATCCTTCGCGCTTATATTCAATAACAGGATCATGCTGAGCATAACCGCGCATGCCAATACTGTCGCGAAGTTCATCCATCATGTCGATGTGATCCATCCAGTGTCGATCGACTGTCTGCAAAAGGACGACGCGCTCCACCTGACGGAACAAATCATCCGATCCAATTTCAGCGGAACGCGATTCAAGTTTAGCAAGCGCATTTTCCGTGAGACGTTCAACCACCTCTTCGCCATCCTCCGATTCCCGGGAATGAAGCAATGCAGTCAATGCGGGAAGCGGCCCAAATTCATCTTCGACACGCGAACGAAGCACTTCACGATCCCAATCGGCAGGGTCTGACGAACGGCTCATAAAATCAGCGAGAATACTTCGCATTCTTTCTTCGACGATACGTTGAAAATACGCATGCAGATCATGACCTTCAAGTACTTCACGGCGCTGCTTATAGATGATCTGGCGCTGCAAATTCATGACGTTGTCATACTCAAGGACATTCTTCCGGATCGCGAAGTTCATGCCTTCAACACGACGTTGTGCTGCTTCGATGCTTTTTGCCAGCAGTGGGTGTGAGATCTCAACCGTTTCATCAACACCGAGCGTTGAAAACATTCGATCCATCCTCTCACCGCCGAATAGACGCATCAAATCATCCTCAAGCGAGAGATAGAATTTTGAAAATCCGGGATCTCCTTGACGACCGGCGCGACCGCGCAACTGGTTGTCAATTCTGCGCGATTCGTGACGCTCTGTTCCGACAATGCAAAGACCTCCCACTTCGATCACACTCTCTTTTTCATAGGCGATTTCAGCGGTAAAACGTTCCTTAAGCCTTGCAAAAACGTCGCGTGCACGTAAGATCGTCTCGTCATCGGTCACATTAAAGGCCGTGCTGTTTTCGATCATTTCCTCATCGTAACCTTGCTTTCGCATTTCCTGACGGGCAAGAAATTCCGGGTTGCCGCCCAGCATAATATCTGTTCCGCGTCCGGCCATGTTCGTCGCGATCGTGACCGCGCCGTAACGCCCGGCCTGTGCGACAATTTCCGCCTCGCGTTCATGATAACGAGCGTTCAGCACATTGTGCGGTATGCCGGCTTTTGTGAAAAGTTTTGATAGTATTTCGGAATGCTCGACCGTAACAGTACCTACAAGTACAGGCTGCCCAATCTCGTGGCGTTCTCTTACAAAATCTAGTACCGCATTGTACTTGCCGCGTTCTGTCTTAAAAATGGCATCCGGCGCGTCTTCTCGGATCATAGGTTCATTGGTAGGAATGGAAATAACGTCCAGATTATAAATTTCCCTGAATTCATCTTCTTCTGTCAACGCCGTACCCGTCATACCTGAAAGCTTATTGTACATCCGGAAATAATTCTGGAATGTAATAGTTGCCAGCGTCTTATTCTCTTGGCGAATGTCAACACCTTCTTTAGCTTCAATAGCTTGGTGGAGTCCGTCACTGTAACGACGACCGAACATCAGACGTCCTGTAAAGTCGTCGACGATAACGATCTCGCCGTCCTTGATGACATAATCGCGATCAAGGTGCATAATACCGCGTGCCTTCAAGGCTTGATTGATATGGTGATTGATATCGTAGTTTTCCTGATCGGAGAGATTTTCTAGGTTATAAAAACGTTCGGCTTTTGCGACACCGCGTTCTGTAAGTACAGCGCTTCTCGCCTTTTCATCGACAACGTAGTCGGCACCCGACTCTAGTTCTTCAAGCTCATCCTCCGTTCTGATGGATTCATCCTGAATGACGCGTTTTTCTTTTAAACCGCGCACAAAGTCGTTGGTTTTTTTGTAAAGTGCAGAAGAGTCGGTGCCTGCCCCGGAAATGATGAGCGGCGTTCGCGCTTCGTCAACCAAGATGCTGTCAACCTCGTCAACAATCGCAAAATTTAATTGTCGCTGGACACAATCTTCGAGCGCTAGAACCATGTTGTCGCGAAGATAATCAAAACCGAACTCATTGTTCGTTCCATACGTCACATCTGCAGCATACGAGGCGCGTCTCGTCCTTTTATCGAGACCGTGCACAATCAGGCCGACATCCACTCCAAGATAACGGTAAATTTTACCCATCCATTCGCTATCGCGCTTTGCAAGATAATCGTTAACGGTCACAACATGAACGCCATTTCCCGTCAGCGCATTAAGATACACAGGCAAAGTCGCGACAAGCGTTTTACCTTCACCGGTGCGCATTTCTGCGATCCGTCCCTGATGAAGAACAATACCGCCTTCTACTTGTACGGGAAAGTGCGTCATGCCAAGTACGCGTGTACTCGCTTCGCGAACTGTAGCAAATGCCTCAGGAAGTATTGCGTCAAGCGTTTCCCCATCTGCAAGCCGCCTTCGAAGAAGATCGGTCATGCCTCTGAGTTCGCCCTCCGATTTATTTTTGAAATCGTCAGCAAGTGCGAGGACATGACGCACTTGCTGACGATTTTTCTTTAATTCACGCTCGGAATACGTTCCGAAAATCGCATCAAATAATCCCATATTTCATCCTTCGACGGAGCCTTGCATACCATAGTCGGCATACAACGTCCGCAACAATATAAAATGAATATTCGCCATTAGTTAACATGATATACGGTGCTCAGCATATGTCGACCGAATCATATCAAAGGCATTAAAAGTTTTCAGTGTTATTCTTCCTTCATTATTATACCCCAGACATGTCGAATATCATGCTTTAACACCTACTCACGCCATATTCTCATCGGTTAGAAGCAGCGAGTATCGCAATACAACACTTAATCCGAATCTTGGTATAAATAACTTGTCCCGTATTCCCTCACATCGAGTATTACACCTAACGATGTCGCCATGTTCTGCCAACATGTAATCACCTCACTCGTTTTCCATGAAACCGAATTATCGGGTATCACGAGGATGAGACGTCGTTTCTTTATTTCACCGGGCGACGGTCCCTCCTCGCCTGCGCCCTGAAAAGCAGCCAATGATTCGACATGGTGCATTATTTTCTTCTCTGCCGCATCTTGTGATCGGTATGTAGGCGCCGTAATATCCATACTCTTGATGGAAACCGCTTCAACGCCGTTCCACATGGCAATCACCGGATAAAACGGCGGAAGATGACCCCCAAACGCCGCTCTAATCGCCGCTCCGCGCTCAAAATTCGAAAGCATCCACACACTGTCTTTATCTTCATCTTCTTCATTTGACGTGTCGTCTCTTTCCTCAAAAAGATAGACATTCCAGATCGGAACACGTGAACGTATGACCTGCCACGGCGCACCTTGGGGCATCATTTTGCGATAAGAAAGAATCAACCAACACGTTTTTCTGTTCTTATCAAAATCAAAAGCGAGCTTCATCTCCCCATCGGGTGGCGAACAATGCTGTCCTGCAGCCGTTAGTCGCGACCAATAAGACACGCGGTTTAAGATAAAGGGCGAAGCGAGCAGTGTGGACGCAAGATCAGATATCCCGTCTACAGCAATCTTAGCAAGAGTTGGATCGGAAACAGTTTTTCTAATCCACTCTTCCTGATCCACAGCATCCACAACACTTTCCAGAACGTCTTCAAGAGGAAGTAATAGTGCGATCTCATTTGCCGTCTGGTCAAGCGCGTGACCGAGAATGATGGAATCGCGAACGGTTTGTATTGCCAACACAAAAAGCAAAATGATGGCAATCATTACGGGAAAAACAAGCGCTGCTTCGAGCGAAATAGTCCCTTTGAGGCGCATCTTTCTTGAAATAGATAAATTGTTGATATTCTTGTGATTCATGACGCAGCCTCTGCCTCCTTCCTCCTAAGGTAACCTGCGACGTATTCAAAGGAAACTTCTTCCCAATACATGCACGTGCGCGCCGCAGTATAGAAGATGCCCGGACATGCCTGAAAAATGACATTGGATAGGCGTTTTGCAATAGCATCGGGTGACTGAATCACTATGATGAGACGAACGTAATCGCGATAACGCATGGGGATGTTATATGCACTATTTCCCGGCCATAACGGTACTTCTTCCCCTTTACAAAGTTGAACCGCTTCTTTTCCGCCATTGATGATTGATGCTGCTGCCATCAGTACCCAGGAAATGGCTTCCGGAGGAATAATAACAGTACCAAGCGATATGGCTGCAACGGCTGATGAAATAGTAACTCCGATCGTTTGATAGTGTGCTCGGATGGACGGATTGGTCGCCATGTAGATTAAATGAGCAGCAAATCGCATAAGACTGATGATAAGTTTAATTGAACGATGAGCAGAAGACCCGTGAATCCCCAAAGCTACATACTCCAATTCATACTGTCGTGAAATTGAGAAGTCTGCGATAACGCGTCCGTCAGGCGTTTTATCGTATTCACGCACGCCATTTCGAATGAGAAAAGGCACTGCGGATGAAAGATAACATAAGCTGTACTCTGTAAGCATCACATGATCAAGGATCCCCTCTGGAGATACCATGAAAATACGATCAAGAAAAGCTCCGACGCCTGAAAGGCCTCCTTTTTCAAAAGGTCTTACTTCAATTGGCGTTGAGATACCCTCAGCATCGGGCGCAAGAACCGGGGCTATGAACGTCAGACTTTCCTGATAAGAAGCTCGGATGTTGTCATCCATGTAAGTGTTGTATTCACCAAGCCATTCGGGATCTTCTTCGTAGTCCGGCAAATCAGGGTCAACCGTCTTATATCCCGCGATTAACGTATCAGGTTCCAATTCAGCTAGCCAAGAGCCCGAGAGTTGACCTTCCCAAGCTTTCACCGAACGAATTTTATCTAAAGCATCTTGCAAAATTGAGAGCAACGCACGATAGCTCATATGGCGCGCCACAGCGTCCTTCACAGCCTGAGGTTCCGAAAGCGGCTCTTCCAGAGATACCGCCTGCGATACGCCTGAAGGAAGACCGATTGAAGAAATCGCTTTATCGGCATCATCTTGTCGCAATCCAAAGAGACCAAAGGTTTTATACAGTTCACGATCATAACAGGCAAGAGCATTCCGTGACGTCAAAACTGCTGCGCGAGCTATATTTGTCTCAATGCGATCTCGATGACACGCCTTCAAAATTCCTGAAAAAAGGAAAAGAAAGGCCGGCATCGCAAGACAAAGAGC
>JAAZJV010000064.1 GCA_012800135.1 Clostridiaceae bacterium
ATCATCAGCTATACGCATTTGTAGCGATATAGATGCTATACTTCTTAGCGATTTAATTTGCCTCGGATGAGAATGAGCTGATCTCGTAAGATAGCCGCTTGTTCAAAGTTGAGCTGTTTAGCGGCCTCCCGCATCGCTTTCTCAACTTCTTTTTCTTTCTTGAGCAACACCTGATGTGTCATATCCGAAAGGTAAGCGTCAAACGCTTCAACGTCTTCTGCAGTGTCCATCACCGCTTCGCTGATCAGAGCAACGGTTGTGTCAATGGTATCGCGTATATCCTTCTTAATGGACGTCGGCGTAATGCCATATTTTTTGTTAAAGGCATTCTGAATAGTGCGGCGTCGGTTCGTCTCAGATATAGCACGTTCCATTGACGCCGTAATCTCATCGGCGTAGAGAATGACACGTCCGCGAACATTGCGAGCAGCTCGGCCGATGATCTGGACTAGGGAGCGTTCCGAGCGCAAGAATCCTTCTCGATCTGCATCGAGTATTGCGATCAATGAAACCTCAGGAAGATCGAGACCTTCTCGAAGCAAATTGATGCCGACGAGTACATCAAAAGCACCCTGACGCAATTTACGCAAAATCTCAAGCCTTTCCACCGTCACAATATCCGAGTGTAAGTACGCGACACGCAAACCTTCATCTTTTAAATAATCGGTAAGATCCTCCGCCATGCGCTTTGTCAATGTCAAAACAAGAGTGCGCTCGCCGTGCTCTGTGTTCGCATTAATTTCGTCGATGAGGTCTTCAATCTGATTTTCAGTCGGCCGTACGAAGATTTCAGGATCGAGGAGACCCGTTGGACGGATCACCTGTTCGACAACGCGTGTAGAATGCTCAATTTCGTAATCGGCCGGCGTCGCGGAAAAGAAGATCGTTTGTCCGGCGCGCTCTTTGAATTCTTCGAATGAGAGCGGTCGATTGTCGAAAGCCGACGGCAGTCGAAATCCGTAATCGACAAGGGATGTTTTGCGCGCGCGATCGCCACGCACCATCGCACCGACTTGAGGAAGGGTCACATGCGATTCGTCAACAAAAAGGAGATAATCCTCCGGAAAGAAATCCATGAGTGTGTACGGCGGCTGTCCGGCCTCTCGATTGGTGAGATGGCGCGAGTAGTTTTCGATTCCTTTGCAAAAGCCGGTCTCCAGCATCATGTCCATGTCATAACGTGTCCGCTGCTCGAGACGGTACGCTTCCACAAGCTTTCCTTCGTCGCGAAGCGTTTTAAGGCGCCATTCAAGCTCCTCGCTGATTTTCACGACGGCGCGCTTCATTTTTTCATGTGTTGTCGCATAATGATTGGCGGGGAAAATCGCCACATATGAGCGACCTCGAAGCGCTTTTCCCGTCAAGGCATCAATCTCGCGAATTTCCTCGATTTCATCGCCGAAAAAACTGATACGTGTCATTGTACTTTCTTCGGACGCCGGAAACACATCGACCGTATCTCCGCGCACACGGAACGTACCGCGTTTTGTTTCGTAATCGTTTCGCGTGTATTGAATGCGGATCAGATCGTCGATGACGCTTTCGCGCGAGCGCCTCATTCCCGGGCGAAGACTCAGCATCAACCCAAGATAATCTTCGGGATCTCCGAGACCGTATATACAGGAGACAGACGCTACAACGATGACATCGCGCCGCTCCAGAAGCGACGCCGTCGCGCGATGCCGGAGCCGGTCAATTTCGTCATTGATCGATGAGTCTTTTTCGATATAGAGATCGCGAGAAGGTATGTACGCTTCAGGCTGATAATAGTCGTAATAGCTTACGAAGTATTCGACGGCATTGTCGGGAAAGAGAGCCATAAATTCGGCACAGAGCTGTCCTGCAAGCGTTTTATTATGTGCAATCACAAGCGCCGGTCGCTGTGTTTCTTGAATAACGCTTGCCATCGTGAAAGTCTTGCCCGATCCTGTGACACCCATAAGCGTCTGCCCGCGATCGCCGCTCTTGAGACCTTTCACCAGCGCTTCTATCGCCTCCGGCTGATCCCCTTTCGGTGTCATGTCCGTTTGCATTTGAAAACGGCCGCTGCGTTCCAGTCGATCTATCTTATCTCTGATGAGCAAATGATTGTTTTCCTTTCAATCGATCACGACCTCATGAGGACGTTCCTCTATATAGCGGCGGCATAAGCAGGAGTTCTTCCATTTTTTCTCGAAGCATCGCAAAATCCTGCCACATCAAAGTCTTCTTGCGTGGATCACGCAGAATGTACGCCGGATGAAAAGTAGGGAGAATATAACAATTGTTTGATACAATCCATCTTCCGCGCACGCGTGAAATTGCGTTATCTTCTCCGGTAAAATACCGATACGCAGTTGCTCCCATCAAAAGATAGACTTTAGGCCGCACAAGACGAAGCTGTTCCGAAAGCAAAGGCTGACAATAAGCAGCCTCCTCCGGCGTCGGCACGCGATTCCCCGGCGGACGACATTTCACAATATTGGCGATATGGTAATCATCTTCAGTGAATTCGAATATCGAAAGCAAAAGATCCAAGAGCTGACCTGAACGGCCGACAAAAGGTTTTCCCAGACGATCTTCTTCTGCACCGGGTCCTTCCCCCAAAATCATCAGTGGCGCGTTTATTCCGCCGCGCCATACGACGACATGCTTTCGAGATACTGCAAGCGGGCAAGCTTTACACGTCTGGCATCGATGAACAAAAGCCTGCCAACGTGACATGTCTTGGTCTGATGTCTTGGATTTGGATGATGTGCTCATACCTTTGATTCTCCTGTTATCAATGTTACGATTTTAGATCATATCGCTTAACACACCAAAAAATGCATCTCTATACCCCGGTGATCATCAGCATCTGAATCGATCTTCTTCGATTGTCCGATAATATCTTAGAAAATTCGTATTATAGTCGATGTTTTCTTCAGTATATCTTATTGTCTATATTTTGAATGGTTGAGTTGATGATTCGATTAGCTTGTCAAAATGACCCATCGGTGCTTATTGTTGTGCTTTCTATCGTAGTGACGTCAACAGTAGTGGCTCAATGGTTTGAACTTAATATGATGTCGCAAATCTTAAGGGCATTAGAGTATCATAAGTCTTGGTCTGATGTTTTATCGACTATTTTTCACTTCTCAATCGAAGTAATAAGTTTAAACAGGCTCAGTCAAGCTCAATAGCACCTGTATAAAGTGCGTAATATTTACCCTTTTGCATAAGCAAGTCATCGTGAGTGCCACGTTCAATGATGCGACCGTCTTCAAGGACAATAATGACATTGGCATTTCTGACTGTGGACAGACGATGCGCGATGATGAATACTGTCCTGTCTTTCATCAGGGCGTCCATGCCTCGCTGCACTAGCGCCTCTGTGCGCGTATCAATCGAGGAAGTCGCTTCATCGAGAATCATGACGGGCGGATCGGCCACCGCGGCGCGCGCGATGGAAAGCAATTGGCGTTGACCTTGTGACAAGTTAGCGCCATTTTCTGTAATCCACGTCTGATACCCTTCCGGAAGACGTGTAATAAACTCATGCGCTCCGGCAAGTTTGGCCATCGCAATACATTCTTCATCCGTTGCGTCAAGTCGGCCGAAACGTATATTGTCCATGACCGTTCCCGTGAAAAGATTTGTGTCCTGAAGCACCATGCCAATCGCGCGTCTCAAATCCGGTTTGCGAATGTCGCGGATATCTATCCCGTCATAACGAATCTGACCTTTGTCAATGTCGTAGAAACGGTTGAGCAAATTCGTGACCGTTGTCTTCCCTGCACCTGTCGAACCTACAAATGCCACCTTCTGACCGGGTTTTGCGTAAAGTGAAATATCATGAAGCACCGGCTGGCCTTCCACATAAGAAAAATCAACATGCTCCATCCGAACATCGCCGCAAAGTTTTGTGTATGTTACGTCGTTCTCCGTTGGGTCGCACTTCTTCCATGCCCAGAGACCGCTTCGTTCTTCACAAGATCTTAATTGACCTTGTTCATCAAGACAAGCATTCACCAGCGTGACGCATCCGTAATCTTCTTCAGACGGTTCATCCATCATTGCAAAGACGCGCTCCACGCCCGCAATCCCCGCGACGAGGGAATTGACCTCCTGAGAAACTTGGTTGATGTTGCCTACAAAACGCTTTGTCATATTGAGAAACGGCACCACAATACTAAGACTCAAAGGTAAACCTGAGAGGCTCACATTGCGTACGCCGGATAGCAACAATGCACTTCCGATAAGCGCGACAAAAACATAGAGAATATTGCCGACATTATTTAAAATCGGTCCGAGAATATTCGCGTAACTGCTTGCCTTTCTTGACGTCTCTCCAAGGAACTCGTTGTGCTTGTTAAAATCAGCAATCATCTGTTCTTCATGACAGAAAACTTTGACTACCTTGAGACCGGTGATCGCTTCTTCGACAAAACCTTCCGTTTCACCCATTGATTGCTGTCGTAACCTAAAATACTTACCAACTCCTCCGCTTATTTTGCGAACGATGAAGAACATGATCAGAACGCCGCCAAGTACGATAAGCGTCAGCCAGAAACTGAAGTACAGCATGATCCAAAAGATCGATATGATAACGAAACCGGCCTGAATAAGATTTGGAAGACTTCTGGAAATAACCTGACGCAACGTATCGATATCGTTCGTATAGTGACTCATGATATCTCCGTACGGGCGCTGATCAAAATACGATACAGGCAATGTCTGCATGTGAGAAAAAAGCGAAATGCGAAGCTTATTCAGTACGCCATGCGACATTATTGCTACAAGCTGCGTATAGAGCGCCGTCAATGAAATAGAAATAACATAAAGCGCGATCAAAAGTCCGATCAGAGGAATAATAACTCCCTTCACATTGTCCCAGCTTCCGGACATCCAATTCGCCTCAATAATCGAAATAACTCTTTGCATGAAAAGCGAGGGTAGCGTTGACACCACGGAGGACGCAACAATGCTGACGATCGTGAGGGGCAAAAATACCGGGTAAAATGAACGTATCGTCGCAAAAACCCGACGAATCGTTCCCTTCTTCCTCTTATTGTCCATGGAGAACCTCGGCGCGAGTCTGCGATTCATAGATTTCTCGGTAGATATCATTGGTTAGTAGAAGCTCGTCATGCGATCCTACAGCGTCAATACGACCGTCGTTCATGACAACAATACGATCGGCATCCTGAACGGATGCCAAGCGCTGAGCAATGATGATCTTCGTTGTTTTCGGAATATAGGAACGCAACGCAGCGCGAAGCTTTGCATCTGTCTGCATATCAACAGCACTCGTGGAATCATCGAGAATAAGAACCTTCGGTCGCGCAAGCAGTGCCCGCGCTATACATATTCTTTGATTTTGTCCGCCGGACACGTTAGATCCTCCCTGCTCAATATGCGTATTGTAGCCCTCCGGAAAACTTGTAATAAAATTATGCGCCTGCGCCATTTTGCATGCTTCCTGTAGCATCTCGTCGGTCGCGTTCGCATCGCCCCAGCGAAGGTTATCGGCAATCGTCCCTGAAAAAAGCACATTCTTTTGCAAAACCATCGCGACGGATCGGCGAAGCACCTCAAGATCATAGTTGCGAACATCGACGCCGCCTACCAGAACAGCACCGGAAGTCACGTCGTAAAGACGCGGAATCAGTTGTACAAGTGTGGATTTGGCCGATCCGGTCGCACCTATCACCCCGATCACCTCGCCGGAACGGATCTCAAGATTGATATTCTCTAACGCAAAACGCTCAGCTTCTTCCGCATATTTAAAAAAGACGTTGTCAAATACGATGGAACCGTCCGCCACATCAAGATGAGGTTCAGCCGCGCTTAGAATGTCGCTCTCTTCATTTAACACTTCAACGATGCGTCGTCCTGACTCCTGTGCCATGACAAGCATCGCAAACACCATCGAGAGCATCATCAGGCTCATGAGCATCATGAAGCTATACGTCAGAAGAGCGGATATCTGACCGACATCAAATTCAAGACCGCGTGTGCTGATGACGAGGTATGAACCGTACGACAAAATTAAGAGCATCACCACATTAAGACAAAACTGCATCAACGGATCGAGTAGCGCGATAATCCTCTCAATCCGAGTAAAATCCTTTTTAAGATCTTCCGACGCCGCTGAAAACCGTTCGACCTCATTTTGCTCACGAACAAATGACTTCACGACGCGCATCCCCTTCACGTTCTCCTGAACAGATAGGTTGAGTTTGTCATACTTGCGGAACAATTGCCTAAAAAGAGGAAGTGACGTGCTAATAACACGCCAAAGACCAAAACCTAAAATGGGCACTGTAAAACAGAAAATCCAAGCCAATTTCCCGCCGATCACAAACCCCATAATGAAGGCAAAGATAAGCATCAGCGGCGCGCGAATCGCTGTGCGGATTGTTACCATGAAAGCTTGACGGACAAATTCTACATCGGTCGTAAGACGCGTGATCAGCGAAGATGTTTCAAAACGGTCAACGTTTGAAAACGAAAACGTCTGTATATTTTTAAAAAGCGCTTGGCGCAAATTCTTAGCAAGTCCGGAAGAGGCTCGAGCGCTCGAAAATCCTGCCAGCGTACCGAGTGTCAGCGACATAAGCGCGCATACGGCAAGGATCAATCCATAACGCAACAATGCACTCTGTTCTGTGCCGTACATCACTTCCGAGATTAATTTAGAAATAAGAAACGGAATGGTTATCTCGATGAACACCTCCCCCAACACGAGAAGCGGTGTGATAACCGTCGATGTCCTGTATTCTTTTATATGACGCGCTAACTCACGAATCACCTCGCGACAAAGCTCCCTTCAAAAACAACAGTGATCATTATAAGGTATTTTCTATCGTCTCGACAACTCTACCCATCTATTCACCGCCGAGCCTCCACTCTGCAAATAGACCATTCTTGATTAAAATAACGAATGATATCTTCCCGTAAATAAACATTTAATTGACGCGAACTTGACAACGACAGAGACACATTCACTGTTTATAAAATGAAACTTATGGTATAATAAAAACTAGCTAAATGTTCGCACTTTTGCGACTATTTTTCGTGCTTATTGTTTAGGAGGTACTATGAAACAATTAAAGAAAACCATGTTATTTCTTTTGGTCGCAGTCATGTTTTTAGCCATGCCGCTGACCACATTCGCTGCCGATGAGGTCACTTTAGCTGATATCGGTTTAGCCAAAAGCGATATTGTGGTGTTCTATACCAACGATGTCCATGGAGGTGTCAGCGATCGCAACATGATCCACGGCACTAGCGAAAACTGTCTGGGCTATGCCGGTGTTGCCGGAATTTTGGGTGAAGCAGAAGGCCTGGCTGGCGCGGTATTACTCGTCGATGCAGGTGACTCCATACAGGGTTCTGCCATTGACACCGATACAAAAGGTTTGAATTCCATCAAATTGATGGAGACGCTGGGCTACGATATCTGCGTTCCCGGAAACCATGAATTTGACTTCGGACTGGACTCCTTTATCGACATGATCAATGCCAGCAGCTTAAACTACATTTGCTGCAACTTCACCGATCTTGACGGGAACCTTGTTTTGCCAAAGGCGTACGACGTTCAGACCTTCACCATTGAAGGTAAAGAAATTAAGATCGGCTTTGTCGGTGTAGACACACCTGAAAGCATTTCAAAGGGCTCGCCTAAGTTCTTCCAAGATGACGACGGTAATTTTATCTATACTTTTAAAGAAGAACCTGCCGATCTCTATAAGAGTGTTCAAGACAACATCGATGCATGCAAATCTGACGGCGCTGATTACGTCGTTATTTTAAGCCACCTTGGTGACACAGGCGTCGAAACGGGATGGTCTTCAAGAGATGTCATCGCCAACACTGAAGGCGCCGGCGTTGTTCTTGACGGTCACGCGCACAGCATTATCCCCAGTGAACAAGTTAAAAACAAAGCAGGTGAAGATGTATTATTGACCTCTTCAGGTTCAAAGCTCGACAACTTAGGTGTCCTCAAGCTTTCCGTCGCTGACGACGGCGCCATCAGTGCAAGCTCCAATTTAATCAACAAGATCACGGACGAGCAGAAAGCCTCTGACGCGTATAAGAATATGGACAAAGAAGTCAAAGAAGTCGAAGCGAAATATGCCTATCTTGAAACTGTTTATGGCAGCACTCCGTTCGATCTGTGCATTTATAACAGTGAGACCGGCGATCGCATGGTTCGCAAACAGGACACCAATATGGGCGACTTCCTGACGGATGGCTACCTCTGGTATGCCAATAACGACCCCAACCTCGAAGGATTCCAGAAAGCGGACGTGGCTTTCCTCAACGGAGGATCCATCCGCGCGAATATTGGAGAGGGTGAAATCCGGTACGGTCATATACTAGCCGTGATGCCTTGGGCAACCCGTGTGACACAAATCAAGACAACTGGTCAACACATTCTGGAAGCACTTGAAATGGGCGCACGTATGCTGCCTGACAGCGAGTGTGGAGGCTTCATTGTCGCAAGCGGCCTCACGTACAAAATCGATCCCACAAAACCTTCCAAAGTCGTGACCGACGACAAGGGCATGTTTGAAAAAGTAGACGGCACTTATGCCGGCGGCGATTTCCGTGTCTACGACGTAAAAGTCGGCGACAAGGACATCGATCCCGATGCGACATACATTCTCGTCATCAACGCCTACTATTCTGAAAGCATGGGTGACGGCATGACGATGTTCAAGGACGACGAGCGGATCATCTCAAGCGACAACGACGTCATCGACGTCGATGTAATCTGCGCATATCTCAAGGACGGTCTCGGCGGCAAGGTTCCCGACAAATACGCTGATGAAAACGGAGACGGACGCATCGTCATCGAGCCTCAAGAAGGCTTCCCTGCTACAGGAGAAGCGTCGTCCGACATCTGGGTAGGCGTCACACTGCTCCTGATCGGCGTTGCGTTCTCTGCGGCCTATGTCAACGAACGCAAGAAAGAAGTCCAAGGCTAAGGCTAAAGCTAAGTCATTTCTAAAAATACAGTAGCGTTCTTCCGTCGCTGATCTTGCATAACAGCAAACACATGATCTGCGCTCAGGAGGACACGTACAGTTATTGAAATCAACTCAAAAACAAAAAGGGGGGTCTTTTCGAAGATCACCCTTTTTCTTTGCTTTGTTTACAATACTTCATGCAGGATTAAAATTAAATTAAAGTATTGAAGTTAAAATATTTTAAATGCTTCGGTCGTGGCTCTGAGTCATCAAGGCTTCCGTTGCTTTAACCGCAAATTATCTATTTAAAATCACTTATGAACTGTGATTTATTTATAAACATGCTCTTCATCTCCGATTTATTATTCGATTTTATACCAAAGCATTTCAAGCGAAGATGATTTTTTGCCTTGTAATTCAAGTAAAGATCGATATTTCAATTTGTCAAACAACGGAACTTTCAAAGGCCAACTCACCGCGTTGAAAACGCCCGACATCAAGATTTGACACGTCAATCGTCAAGGGCTCGCCAAGGATCATATCAGCGATCAGCTGGCCAGTTGCGGGAGCCAGCATAAACCCATGTCCGGAAAATCCGCATGCGAGATACATGCCTTCTACTTCAGGAACAGGACCGTAGATCGGCTGTGCGTCTTCTGTCATACAATAATGTCCTGACCACTGTCTAATGATATTGATCTGTGAAAGAGCCGGGAGAAGTTTTGAGCACGTTTTTGTCATCTCTTCGACAAAGCGCCATCCCGAGGTAACGCGAAAGTCACGAGGCTCCGTGTTATCGCTCCGTCCCATAATGATCGACCCGTGCGGTACTTGTTGAATGTAAATATTGTAATCAAACCCCATAACCATAGGATCTAGCACAGGCTCCAGCGGTTCCGTCACAAGTATCTGATGCCGCTGAACATAAATCGGTATGTCAATACTCGCCATGGCGCCGATCTCTTTCGACCAGCCGCCGGCTGCAACGACAACGATGTTCGCGCTAATGCGCCCGAGCGATGTCTCCACCGCATTAATGCGCCCTTGTCCAACATCTATCCCAGTTACTTCGGTATGTTTAAATATCTTGACACCGAGTCTTTCCGCCGACTTAGCAAACGCTTCCGTCGTGTGGAATGGATTGAGGTGACCGTCTTCAGAGCAGAATGTTGCCGCTACAAACTGTGACGTATCGATAATCGGGACGATTTCTTTCGCCTCTTTAGGCGAAAGATAGACAGTAGGTATACCAAGACGATTCTGCAATGCAACGTTCTTTTTAAAGCTCGTCGCTTCCTTCTCATTGGCCGCTACAATCAAATAACCGCTTTGATCAAACTCAATGTCTCGTTCATACTCAAGCGTTTCATTTGCTTTTTCAAAAAAGCGTACCGAATACTGTGCCAGATGACAGTTCATTTCGGCGCCCCACTGCATGCGAATACCCGCGCC
>JAAZJV010000065.1 GCA_012800135.1 Clostridiaceae bacterium
CCATTGAAATCGCGCACTTTACTCGTGCGGACACCAATTTCTTCAACTGTCCCGGAAAAATCAACCGTTTCGATGAAGTCTCCTACACTAAATGTACCGTCAATCAGAATGGAAACACTCCCTAAGAAATTGCCGATCGTATCTTGAGCCGCCAACGATAAAGCAAGACCGCCGACGCCGAGACCGGCGATGATACCGGTCAGATTAGATACCCAAAACGAAAGTATGACAAAAAAGCCTAATACCACAATCGACGCCCGAAGCATCGACGTGAGAAAAGTCATGGCGCTCACACCGAGCGGGGCGCCTTTTTTAGCTTTATAACGCACAACCAACAGGAAGATCAACTGATAGACGAACCAGAAGATGACCGCTGTAAAAATAGACTGGACAACCCTAATGATGAACGCCTGCCACTTGTCCGAAAAAGGCGGCATCAGATGGCATGCTGCCATGAGAAGGCCGGACGACACTAGATAACTTAAGGGCTCCCGAAGAGTCTCTTTAACCTTCTTATAATATTCTGGATCTCGTCGGCGAATCGCAATGCAGACGAGACTTAGCATCAGGTCAGCAATACTTTTGCGAAACGGCAAAGTGATTAGCATGATGACGGCAAGAATAATAGAGGTCAACCAACCGTTCAAACTAATAGTCTTTGAGCACGCGACAAGAAAAAATGACTGTTTATTAAATAGCATGAACATAGATTTAGTAACCGTTCTCGTTATTCTGCTGCGCACCCGACTTTTTCAGAGCGCTGCCTCGCATCGCGTCATACAAGGATTTATCTGAAATAGAGACCTTGATAGATGAAATAAACTGATCATTGTCTCTTGTCTTCAATAGCATATTGAGCATTGTTTCCGTCACGGTCGCCGTCTCAAGCTGCGAGAAAGCTTTGCGAATAACCCAGACGGCATTCAGCTCGCGCTCTGAAAGCAGAAGTTCTTCGCGGCGCGTTCCCGAGTGCGTAATGTCAATCGCCGGGAAAATGCGTTTGTCGGCAAGTTTTCTGTCAAGGATGACTTCCATGTTGCCCGTTCCTTTGAACTCTTCAAAAATCACTTCATCCATACGCGAACCGGTTTCCACAAGCGCGGTCGCGATAATGGTCAAACTGCCGCCGTTCTCGATGTTTCGCGCTGCGCCAAAGAAACGCTTAGGTCCATAGAGTGCGCCGGGATCCAATCCTCCGGAAAGCGTGCGGCCTGTCGGGTTGATGGTCAGGTTATACGCACGGCTCATGCGAGTGATACTGTCAAGCAGAATAACGACATCGCGTCCTAACTCCACCAAGCGTTCTGCGCGCTCTAGGACAAGCTCTGTAATCCTGACGTGGTTATCAGGTGTTTTATCAAATGTAGAATAGATGACTTCGCCATCAATTGACCGCTGCATATCTGTCACTTCTTCCGGTCGCTCATCGATCAAAAGAACCATCAGCTTCGCTTCAGGATTGTTGACGGATATCGCATTGGCGATCTTCTGCAAAAGGATTGTTTTTCCCGCCTTAGGAGGCGATACGATCATGCCGCGCTGTCCTTTGCCGATCGGGCAAA
>JAAZJV010000066.1 GCA_012800135.1 Clostridiaceae bacterium
AGCCTTGCCTCCCAGACATCGCTGCCTTTAGACATGCACCTGATGGTAGAGTATCCGTCAAGCGATATGTTGCGGTCATTTGCTCGTGCCGGAGCACTTGTGATCGTTGTGCACGCTGAGACGGTGACCCATTTGCAACGTACATTAACCGAAATTCGTGAGCTGGGTTGCTTTGCCGGTGTCGCTCTAAATCCTGCGACATCTCTCGATAACATACGCTGGGTGCTTCCCGATATAGATATGCTTTTGCTTATGACGGTCAATCCCGGGTTTGGCGGTCAATCCTTTATTACTCAGATGAAGGAAAAAATCGAACAGGCGCGCGCCATGATTGATACTTCAGGCTGTGATATTCGTCTTCAGATAGATGGAGGCGTCAATATATCCAATGTCGAAGAACTGGTACATGCAGGAGCCGATATGGTGGTTGCTGGATCAGCCATATTCGGCGCTGATGATCCCGCGGCAGCAGCTGAAAATATGCGCACGGCAATGCGACGTGCACACAGTGAGCGTCTGACCTCAAGAAGTTTTTAATCAAGTCATTTTGATGTTTGTGTTTAAAAGCTTGACGTGAGTTTTACGTGGCGTTTCTTACCCAAACGGATGACCACTTCTCCCTTATCGAATACATCATCTGAAAGCGTTTCAAAAAGATCCGTGACTTGACGATCATCAACATAAAGTCCGCCTTGCTGAATTAGACGACGCGCAGCGCTCTTTGAAGGCATAAGGCCGTGTTCTGCGAGAACATCGATGTAGGTGTTGCCGCGTTCCTCTTCTGATATGGGGCAAGTCGGGATCGCCGCGCTGTCGCCTGAGCCGGAGAAGGCCTTGCGCGCTGCTTCATCCGCTTGCTCGGCTTTGTCACGTCCGTGAACTAAGGTTGTTACTTCAAGCGCCAGACGTCTTTTCGCGTCGTTGATGGCGGCTCCTTCAAGGCGTTCGTATGATATGATCTCTTCCAAAGGGAGGAGCGTAAGCATGCGCATACACGTTCCGACGTCTGCGTCATCCACGTTTCTCCAGTACTGGTAGAAGTCATAAACGGAGCATTTGCGTTCGTCAAGCCAAAGGGCGCCGGAGGCTGTCTTGCCCATTTTTTCCCCGGTACTTGTCGTCAAGAGACGGAATGTAAGACCCCATGCAGCTTCTTTGTCTTTTTTTCGGATCAGCTCGGAGCCTGCGATGATGTTCGACCATTGGTCGTCTCCGCCTACTTGGAGACGGCATCCCCTCATTCTGAAAAGCATAAGAAAGTCATAGGCTTGCATGATCATGTAATTGAATTCCAAGAAAGATAGTCCGCGTTCCATGCGCTGACGGTAACAATCCGCGGCGAGCATGCGATTGACAGTAAAATGCGGACCAACATCTCGGATAAAGTCGACATAATTAAGGGAAAGCAGCCATTTCGCGTTGTTCTCGAGGATTACGCCGTCTTCTGAAAAATCGAGCAGTCGGCTCATTTGATGCACGAAACAATCAACATTATGTCGAATGGTTTCAGGCGACATGACAGAGCGCATGTCGGTGCGATCACTGGGATCTCCGATATGACCTGTTCCTTCACCCATCAACGCGATAGGGCGGAGACCGGCCTGTTGCAAGTGTCGCATTACCATGATCTGGACAAGATGTCCTGCATGTAAACTGTCGGCCGTCGGATCAAACCCGATGTAAAAAGTGGCTCCTTTCTTTGAAAGATAGTCGCGCACTTCTTCCTCGTGTGTGACCTGAGCGACAAAATCGCGTTCTTTCAGCATGTCGTAGACGTTCTTCGTCATGAATGCTTCCTCCTATCATAGCTTGCTTATACACTCTATCATACGATGATCGGTATGCGTTCAGTTTCATCCGCATCAATACGTCCGGCAAGATTATTCCAAAGCGCCTGCGCGTAAAGATCGAGTTGTGCCTGACGTTTTGCCTCATCAGATACAAGTTTGTTAAATTGTGACGCGATCGTGATAACGGGAAGCTCTGATGTTTGCCGCATAAAAGAAAGGAGTCGTCTTCCTCTCTTAGAAAAACCAAGAACGCGGATGTAATGCGGTTTTGCCTGGGTGAGCGCGATATCATCCGATCGGATGTTTAACGCGACGGAGAGCAGTGCTCGGCGAACGCGCGACGTTGGAAAGACACGCGTCGCGATGATCTGAGCGGGAGTCAGTCCGGACGGCGCCTTTTCATAGCTTGACGTTATCATATGATCAAAAGATGTGTCGGTAAGGACGTTGAAAACTCGTTCTGCCAAACCGCCTTGCATGCCTCGAATAGTTTTTAGCCGGTCTATGTCGTATAAAAGAGGTGAAAGCAATGTATGTTTTGACAAGGTAAGTGTCGTGACCAATCCTCGACCTTCGATTACCTCGCGCATGACAGCGGCGGTGGATGAGGGAGGCAGGACAGGGAGCAGTTCATTGAGAAGAGTCCAGTAGTTTTCCGGTAGGAGTCGAGCAGATTCTATGTCGAACCGTTGTTCGACGAGAGCGCGAATATTTCGGGACGACCACTTGTTTTTATTGAGAAGAGGGAGCGCGTACGTAGGAAGAATATTTTCTTTTAAAATGCTTCTAAGCGCCTTTTCGTACTCCACGGAAAGGATCGTGTTCGGGGATTGAAGAAGTATGTCGGCACCATCGATCCAATGAGCCGCTGCAATCGATTTTGCTACGGCATAACTGAGGCCTGATCGGAGTTCCTCTTTCAATCTTGAGCGAAACTCGGGTGATTCTTCAGCGAAAAAAGCTCCGAGCACTTGAATAGTATCAGCCTTATCGGGATATTCCGTTCCGTACGCGAGCGATCGGACAACGCCTGTAGCAAGCAGCGTGGCAATCGCCCCTTTTGCAAAGCGTTCAGCCGAATCTGTTGCAAAAGCTTGAGGAAGCTCAAGTACGAGATCGGCGCCGGCTCGAAGCGCAAGTTCCGTTCTCACTCCCTTATCCAGTAATGCGGGTACACCCTGCTGACAAAAGGGACCAGACATACAAATAACGATGCCGGCATCTCTTCCCATCCTGTTGCGAAGATCAGACAACTGTTGTTGATGACCACGATGAAGCGGATTGTATTCAGCTATGATTCCGCAGGTGTCCATTTTTATGCTAAAACCTCCACCCGTACCACAACATGACGTCGTGATGCTAAAATTAAGCTAAAGGATGCATGAGAAAATGTCAAAAGAAAAACTCACAAAACCGATTGTTCTCGTTTCACTACTTTTTTTTGCGTTTATTTGCCCGTTAGTTTTACTCACTTCTTGCAGTCGG
>JAAZJV010000067.1 GCA_012800135.1 Clostridiaceae bacterium
AAAGCGGAGAAGGCTCTCGAAGCACTTCAGGAAATGTCGGCAGCTACGAGCAAGGTGATCCGTGATGGCCATATTCAGTTGATCAAAAGTGAAGACATCGTGGTCGGCGACATCATCGTATTGGAAGCCGGCGATGCCGTACCCGCGGACGGACGCGTCATCGAATCCAACAGCCTCAAAATTGAGGAAGCGCCGTTGACAGGAGAATCCGTCGCCGTCAATAAAACCACCGACAAATTCAACGTTCAAAAGGATAGCGATCTTCCGCTTGGCGATCGTAAAAATATGGCCTACATGGGCTGCAACGTAGTCTACGGGCGAGGCAAAATCGTCGTTACCGCGACAGGTATTGACACCGAAATGGGCAAAATCGCCGACGCGCTTGTGAAGACAAAGGAGGGTTTGACACCTCTTCAGAAAAAACTCGCTCAACTCAGCCGCATCTTGACAAAACTGGTCATCGCCATTTGTATCGTGGTCTTTGCTGTCAGTCTGATCCGAGATGGCCATCCGACCATGCCTACCGTGATCAACAGCTTTATGATCGCCGTCAGTCTCGCCGTCGCCGCGATTCCGGAAGGCTTGGTGGCAGTCGTCACGATCGTCTTGTCGATCGGAGTCACCAAGATGGCAAAGCGCAACGCCATCATCCGCAAACTGACCGCCGTGGAAACACTCGGAAGCGCGCAAATCATCTGCTCAGACAAAACAGGCACTCTGACACAAAATAAAATGACGGTCGTAGACTACTTCAGCAACGATGAAAAAAGACTGGCAGCGGCAATGGCGCTTTGCAGCGACGCTGAACTCGGCGAAGATGGCGAAGTTACAGGTGAGCCCACCGAGAACGCGCTTGTATATTGGGCAAAAGAACTCGGCATGCCAAAGTGGGAACTTGAAGAACACGCACCCCGCATAGACGAGGCGCCATTCGACTCCATGAGAAAAATGATGTCCACCCTCCATAAAACCGACAAGGGCATCATCCAGTTCACAAAAGGCGCGCCTGACGTCGTGCTTCACCACTGCACGACTTACTTAAAAGATGGCGAAGTGCTTCCACTTACAGATGAGTCGCGCAACACCATTATGAAGATGAACACCCATATGGCAAGCAAAGCATTGCGTATTCTTGCCGGTGCACAACGCCTGTGGCCGGAACCGCCGGATAACAATGAGCCCTCCACGCTCGAACAAGATCTTTGTTTTATCGGCCTTGCCGGCATGATGGATCCCGTCAGACCGGAAGTCAAAGCCGCTATCGATGAATGCCGCTCCGCCGGCATTCGCCCCATTATGATCACCGGTGATCACATCGACACGGCTCGCGCTATCGCCGACGAGCTCGGTATTCTTGGTCCTCAAGATAAAGCGCTCACCGGAGCAGAACTTTCTAAAATGAGCGACGACGATTTCGAGAGCGTTTTCCGGCATGTTAGCGTCTATGCGCGTGTACAGCCGGAACACAAGGTGCGCATCGTAAACGCATGGAAAAACGCCGGATACGTCACCGCCATGACCGGAGACGGCGTGAACGACGCGCCGAGTATCAAGTCGGCCGATATTGGCGTCGGCATGGGCATCACCGGCACCGATGTGACGAAAAACGTCGCCGACATGGTGCTGGCAGATGACAACTTCGCTACCATCGTCAATGCCGTTGAAGAGGGACGCCGTATCTACGACAACATTCTCAAAGCAATCCAATTTCTTCTCGGTTCCAACATGAGTGAAGTGCTCAGCATTTTCACGGCAACACTGCTTAATTTCACGATCTTAAAACCGGTTCACCTGCTATGGATCAACCTTGTTACGGACAGTTTTCCAGCTCTCGCACTCGGCGTTGAAGAGGCAGAACCCGACATCATGAAACGACCTCCCCGTTCTGCTTCTGCTAGCATATTTTCCCAAGGCTTAGGCGTTGACATCGCTTACAATGGCATTCTGATTACTATTTTGACGCTTGCGGCGTATTTCATTGGACACGTTTTTGAAGGAAGAAGTTGGTCAGATCTTAACAGTGCGGACGGAATGACTATGGCGTTTTTGACGCTTAGCATGTCCGAGATATTCCACAGTTTTAACATGCGCTCACAGCGCGGCAGCATTTTTAAGCTGAAAAAGCAGAACAAAGCTCTCATCTTTGCAGCGCTGGCCAGTTTTGTCTCCACAACGCTGGTGCTCTATGTGCCCTTCCTTGCAGACGCCTTTGGCTTTGAGCACATCAGTTTTGTGGAATATTTGATCGCTATCGGCTTAGCTTTCTCGGTTATCCCGATCGTCGAAATCATCAAGTTTTTCCAACGAAAATACCACGAGAGACACGAGAAAAAAG
>JAAZJV010000068.1 GCA_012800135.1 Clostridiaceae bacterium
CTAGACGAAAAGCTTTGGTGACACGCGGATACGGTTCCTGCATGGTAACGCGGATGTAAGGATACTCCTTGTCGTCACGCATCAGGATATTGTATTTCGGTTGGTATTTTTTGATGAGGTTAGATTCGAGAATGAGAGCTTCGATCTCGTTCTCACAAAGGATCGTGTCAAAGGAGGCAATCTTGGAAATCATCGCCTGAATCCGCGGTGTCACCGATGGATTCGGCGTAAAATAAGAACGTAAACGTTGGCGAAGTGAGTTTGCCTTCCCAACATAAATAATAGAACCCGACGAATCACGCATCAGGTAGACGCCGGGTTCTTCTGGAACTAATTCAAGATGCGCCTCGAAGGTGCTTAGTCTGCTTCTATCTCCTGTCATTAGGGAGACATCACCCTCCTGACATTCCGAATGGTGTGCGGTCGCGCAACGTCACCGCTTCGCATCACTTACGTATGCTTTTAGTTTCTCGACTGCTTCTTTTTCATCCTCGCCGTCTGCAACGATATCGATTTCGTCTCCACTATCAATGCCTAGCGACAAAACGCCGAGAAGACTCTTGGCATTCGCCCGACGACCATCTTTTTCAATGTAAATACTGCATGCGAAATCGGATGAAATCTGAATCAACATGGCGATGGATTTCATCGATTGATCTTCGCCACCATGAAAGACGACAGTCTCTCTCGTCATTCTTTCTGCCTCCTTACTTCTCAAGCTCAGCGGCTCATAAAAATATATAATTAGTATAAAGACGATCTCTGCAAATTGTCAATTTTATCAATTAACCAGCTTAACTCTTGTGAACAGCATAGATTTTAGTCTTTTCGACCGCATTTAGGGAAATGACCGCTGACTCGATTCTATTTTCGTATTTCAAAATAGACCTGCGAATATTCCGGATTCCGCAACTCGGCGGAAGTTTCATCTTTACTTTAGCGCCCTCGTCCAATCCGCCTCTTTGAAGCCGACGAGCACGAAGTCATCAGCGATAAGTATCGGGCGCTTCACAAGCATTCCATCTGTCGCAAGCAGGGCATACATCTCATCTTCAGTCATATTCGGAAGCTTGTCTTTCAGCTGGTACTTTCTGTAAAGAAGACCGCTTGTATTGAAAAATCTCCTCAGAGGAAGATCGCTCCGCTCATGCCAACGGCGCAGTTCCTCTTCCGTGGGATGATCATCTTTAATATGTCTCTCTTCATAGGCGACACTATTTGAATCCAGCCATTTCCTAGCTTTCTGACATGTCGTGCATTTCGGATAGCAAAGAAAAATCATAAATTTACCTCCGTTCTTTTTGACACTTTAATTTTACACGTACTACGATGTTTCTGGCAAAAAGAAGACTAATATTAGAACTGTGTTACAAGGTGAACTTAGTTTTACTTCGAGAAAAAATGGTATCCGGAGAGTCTTTATTTGTTAGCCATGGTTGATTATGTTAGCCGAATGAATGACGTGACGCTCTGTTCTGATTACGATGATCTTAGAAAATGCAAGTTGTCAAAGCCCCTCTTCTCATCAAGTATCATTGCACTCTATTCTGCAACAAAGAGCGATGAAGTGAAGAACGACATACTGGCAAACACAATACCGGAATTTCTTCAATTTAACATTGTCGAGAGCGAGGTAAGGAATGTCGTCTAGTCGGGCTAGGGATTTAAGTATCCGATGTTTTTGTTAAGAGAAAAGGCGGCGTTGCCGTCATCAATATAGCGTCTTCACCGGTATCAGCATAGTATGACTTGCGTCTTCCGACCATTTTGAAGCCGAATGAATCATATAGACGCCGCGCCTCATGATTGCTGGCGCTGACTTCGAGTATTATTGAGGCCGCTTCCATCTTCTCTCCTCGGCGCATGACTTCGGCCATCAATAAAGCGCCGATGCCAAAATTCCGGACATCAGGCAGCACGGCAATGCGCTGGATTTCAAAGACATCAACGAGAACCTGAACGGCTATAAAGCCGAGAAGAGATGATGCTCCTGACATTTCTTGTGATTTTTGATCTGCGCCCGCC
>JAAZJV010000069.1 GCA_012800135.1 Clostridiaceae bacterium
CGACCACTTCGAGCCAGCCTTCAGAGTCAGCATCGACGGAAGATTCTACTACTCAACCGGAACAATCGGAACAGAGTCAGGATAATCCATAAAATAATCCATCAACAACATCGAAAGATGAATTAACTGTCTTTGATTTAAAACAAGCAGGTTGCCTTACGAAGGAGAATTATTATGACAGAAGCAAGAGGCCGTTCAACAGGCAAGATAGCACTCTTTGTTATTATCGGCATCATCATTTTGATTGCCGCTCTGGTTATCAGCTATCACAACCGCCTCGTGCGCTCGGATGAGAAGATCAATGAACAGTGGGCGCAAGTGCAAACGCAATATCAGCGCCGCGCAGATCTTATTCCAAATCTGGTGGAGACTGTCAGAGGTTTCGCATCACATGAAGAAAATCTTCTTAAGGAGATCACGGCGATGCGCGGTCAGTACAGTCAGGCGGCGACACCGGAAGATTATGAAAAGGCTGACGCCGAATTCACACGCGCTATTAACGTCGTGGTAGAGGCGTATCCTGAGTTGACATCGAATGAGAACTTCCTCGCTTTGCAGGCAGAGCTTGCGGGAACGGAAAACAGAATTGCCGTCGCGCGTAAAGATTTCAATGAGGCGGTCGCTTCATACAATCGTTTAGTGCGCACATTCCCCGGTAACATTTTTGCCGGCATGTTCGGTTTTGAAACGCGGGATTTATTTTCTGCGACTCCGGGCGCCGAGACGGTTCCAACAGTTCAGTTTTAAGCCTGTTTCCGACTTGATGCCGCTATAAAGCCTTTCGAGCCGCAAGGGCATTTATTATATTTATGTATGTTGTAAAAGCCGCCGCGCCTACGGCGCGGCGAGAACAGCGCGAAAGCGGCAGTGTCGCATCTTGTGAAGTTGCGAGGCGCGAAAACCGACTTTGACCGCATTACTTCGTACCGAAAGACGGCGGTTTCACATCTCACGTTATTTAAGAGGGCCATGTTCCATAACATAACACGAGAAAAGAGTAAGAAATATACGCCTTATCTTAGGAGCATGATGCTCCTTTTGGCACTATTCCTTGCTTTAACGCTGGTTGCAGGCTTTGATGTGCCGAAAAACCCCGAAGCAGATTTTGCTTGGGATGAAACGGGAACCCTCTCTGAAAAAACACGCGAGACGATTCGTCAAGTCAATCGGCAGCTCGAGTCGACGGGTGCTCAAATTGTGGTCGCGATGATTCCGACGCTCGGCACGGACAGTATCGAAGACGCCGCTCTTGAGATTTTCAGAACGTGGGGAATAGGTGACCGCAATAAAAATAACGGTATTCTGCTTCTCATTGCAAAAGAAGACCGCAAACTTCGCATTGAAGTGGGCTACGGTTTGGAGGGAGCGATCCCTGACAGTGTTGCCGATCGTATCATTCGTCACGTCATCGCGCCGCATTTTAAAGCGGATGATTATGATCAAGGCGTATTAGACGGATTTTCAGCAATCACGACATTGATCGCGGAAGAATACGGTCTTACTATTGATGCAGAGGGATACGTTGAACAGGAAATTCCTTCAGAAGAGTCCGACGAAAG
>JAAZJV010000070.1 GCA_012800135.1 Clostridiaceae bacterium
GACATCATCTGTGCCGGCGTATCTGCCATTGCGCAGACGGCGATTGGAAGTTTACAAGAGCTTGCGGCCATGAGTCCCGATTATCGTCTGGATGACGGCCACATCGCTTGTCGCGTGACGTATCCTGAAGATGCCGAACTCGCACTCATCGGCTCTTCACTCATGGAGTCGGTACGCATTGGATGTTTACAAATTCAGGGCAGCTACGGTAAGACGTATTTGACCGTAATTGATGAGTAATACCGCGCGTCCCAGACCGGCGCGTTATCAAAGGGGAGGATGACCATGATTAGAATTAATTTACAGCTTCTTGCTCACAAAATGGGCATGGGAAGCACACGCAACGGACGCGATTCACGCTCGAAGCGCCTTGGCGCCAAGTTAGCGGACGGCCAATTCTGCACGGCGGGGAGCATCATTTACCGTCAGCGCGGCACGAAGATTCACCCGGGTCGCAATGTCGGCATCGGTAAAGATGACACGCTGTACGCAAAAATTGACGGCACTGTTCGTTTTGAGCGCGTATCCCGTACGAAAAGGTGCGCGAGCGTTTATCCCGTTGAGGCATAACACGAACGTTTCAGGAAACGCAAGGAATTCTTTTTTAAGAACCGACTTGAGAACAGACTATGTTTTTCGATCACACAACCATTGAAGTACGTTCAGGCGACGGCGGAAATGGTTGTGTTTCTTTTCGCCGTGAAAAATATATCCCAAACGGCGGACCTGACGGAGGCAATGGCGGTCGTGGCGGAGATGTCATTCTTCGCGTCGATGGAAGCCTCAACACGTTGCAGGAATATCGATTTCGGCACCATTTTGCTGCAGAAAATGGCGCACCAGGCAAGGGGAAGCGAATGGCCGGGAAGTCGGGTGACAATCTTATCCTAACTGTGCCGCCGGGCACTCTCGTGTTTCATTCAGGTACTAAAGAGCTGATCGCAGATTTGAGAGAGAGTGGCGATGAAGTGATTGTCGCCCGCGGCGGTGATGGCGGAGCCGGCAACATGTGTTTTGCTAACTCCGTTCGTCAGGCGCCTCGGTTTGCCAAAGCGGGCAAAGAGGGCGAAACTGTCAAGCTCGATTTAGAACTGCGACTTCTTGCCGATGCAGCTTTGATCGGTTTTCCCAATGCGGGTAAGTCTACACTCCTTTCCATATTGACGTCAGCTAAACCGAAGATTGCGGCGTATCCCTTTACGACTCTGCAGCCCATGCTAGGTGTTGTGGACGTTGGTGGCACACGCTTTGTACTCGCAGATGTTCCGGGACTTATTGAAGGCGCGGCTGACGGTGCCGGTATGGGTCACGATTTCCTGCGTCATGTGGAGCGCGCACGATTGCTGATCCATGTTGTCGATATCTCCTCTTTTGACGGTGCCGATCCAATCGATCGTTTTCATGCGATCAACCACGAACTTGCCCGCTACAAAAATCTTTTCGAGAAACGCCCTCAATGGGTTGTGTTGAATAAAATCGATCTTGTTCCTCTGGAAGAAGTGACACGTGTCCGATCGGCGATCGAAGAAATGGGGTTTCGCGTTTTTGCGGTGTCCGCGGCGACGATGGAAGGCATTCCTGATTTCAAAAATGCCCTAGGGCAGGAGGTGGCCTCGTTGCCACCCCCCGAATTGACTGACACCGAGGTGGTCAAGACGTATCGTCTTGAGAAAAAATACGACTATACGGTTACCAAAAAGGAGAACTTATACTCCGTAGACGGTCCCTATATCCGAGAACTTCTGATGTCGACCAATTTCAATGACACGGAATCGTTCCACCATTTTCAGAAAAAAATCAATGAAAGCGGCATTCACGATGCGCTCGTCGAAGCCGGTGTTCAAGAGGGAGACGATATTTTGTTAGACGGCGCTGCCTTTGAGTTCTTTTTCTAGACATTCTGTTTTTCTCCGCTTTGTTCTTATTGAATTCTTCTGTTTATCTTTGCATTGTTCTTGTTGTTCTTATTGAATTCTTCTGTTTTTCTCTGAATTGTTCTTATTGAATTCTTCTGTTTATCTCTGCATGGTTCTTATTGTTGCTCTTATTGAATTCTTCTTTTTTCTTCGTTTTGACTTCGTTTAGATTCATGTATAATGGTTGCCAGTAATGAGCTGCGGCATCGGTCGGCGTTGCAATCACGAGGAATGGACAACCTTTTTTAATGACGTCGATTTGTGTCGAATGAGAACAAATTCGTTGACCTTTGCCGAATGCGCGATGGAAAACGAACATAAATCGCCGCATCGAATAATATTGAATAATAATATTGAATAAAGATAAAAGATGCGTCATGATGAAAGAAAGAGAAACAGCGATGAAAGAATACGTATGTGACATTTGTGGTTATGTGTACGATCCCGAAGTCGGTGATCCTGATGCCGGGATTGAGCCCGGTGTAGCCTTTGAAGATCTTCCGGATGACTGGGTTTGCCCTTTCTGTGGTGTCGGTAAAGAAGATTTTTCGCCTATAGAAGATTAAGACTAAACAAAGAAGACAAGAACGCTTTTTCATCGGTGCCGTCATATGAGCGCATGTGCTTTTTTGAAAGACATGTTTGAATGGCATGATTGAAAAAGCGTTTATTCTTTTATTTGAACAAACATAATATTACAATATTAAAAAGTATATCGTTAAACAAAGCGTTTATTGTTCTTTGTCACTGTCTTCAGAAAACACTTCAAGAAGCACCGTCAAGATATCATCATAGTGGTATCGCCAAGTCGCAGCCGCTTTTTTTGCGAGCTTCTCTGACGGAAACGTCATCTTCAAAAGAAATGTTTCATCGCCGTCGGAGGTGTTGCGACAGATTAGCCGGTACATGCCGCGGGCAGTTTCTTCGACTGTCGCAGTAATTTGATCTTCTGTTCGTCTCTTTAGCGCATTCTTTTCAAGGTAGTTCGTAAGGAATCGACGGGTTGATGCGGGTATTTGGTCGTTTAGAGCATTGAGTACGAGACGGCCTTCTGCGGTGAGATCGCAGCGTTCCACTTCGCGCTCATGAGCATTCAGTGTTTTTTCATCGCGGCGCGCGGCTACGTGAATGAGACGCGTTTTTATCAATTCATCCAGCGCGGAAGCCATTTCAAAGTAGTCCATGGAAAGAGTTGCTAGAGCTGCGTCGCCGAGTTGGGTGCGTCGGATTCCCGGGACTTCACCTGTAATATAGAGCAAAATAAGTTTGTTTATGGGAAGATTTTGGCTCAGCATAAAATGTCCTTCCATGTTGTAAGTCATCGGTTAAGTAAAATTTTAACACAGCATACAGAATTTGATTTGATTCCCAGTTCACCTTCGCTTAAACTGTCTCTGGAAACGCGTGATTGATCACGTACAAGAGGAGCATATTCAA
>JAAZJV010000071.1 GCA_012800135.1 Clostridiaceae bacterium
ATTCTTTTTGTGCAACAGAACACACTTCGCCTTTTTCGTTAAACAGAATACAGCGATTGCTGGTCGTTCCGGCATCCATTGCCATGACATACTTTGCCATTGATTCCTCCTCAATTCTGATTGTGCGATGGCACTTGACGGTGTTGACCGTCCGACTACGCTTCTCTTTTTTTGAACCGTCCTTAAGCGAGCGGTTCTTCCTTTAGTCTCCCCTCGACCTCCTTTCAAGCGCCTCCTCTGCTTCTTTGCAAAAGGGCACTCCCTTTCGCGTGTCTTGATTTTTATGTGATCTACGTGTCAAGGTCACGCGTTGCTACAAAATGTGCACCACTGCCTGCGATATTCTCAACTACTATATCGCCGCGCCTAATGGGCGGTGTCAACAGAACAGAATCCAATAGACTCATAGCGTGAAATACATCGTCTTTTGGAATTGATTGATCTGTTTTCACCGGACAGCGCGGGTGAATGTCACTGTTAACTTTTACTGTAGAGGTGACGACACGAACGGGATGAAGCAGCTCATTTCTTCCGTAGGTCTCACCTTTTTCGCAATGGTGGCCCGTTACCTTATAGTCGTTCTCCTCATCGACGTTCAGATGGCATCCGCGTGGACAAACAATACAAATCAACGTTTTCATCGTTATGCCTCCTCAATCGAAACGCGCAGTGTGTCGCCTTTGACGCGATCCAACAGTACACGTGGAATGTTGACATTCTCCATTTCGCCCGGCGCCATATAATCGCGTTTAAATCTGGCAATCACGTCATCGCCATCGCGGAAAACGATGTACGACGTCTCTTCCCAAATTTGGTTAACGCGAAGGAAAATGCGTAAGAACCTTTCCACCTCATTTACTCGTACCGTCTGGGGAACGGTATAGCTCACGGTGGGTTCGGTCTTTATCTCAATCACATGTCCACTGTCAGCCAGCGTGCCTTCTAAAACGAACGCAGCAGCAGCTTTTCCTGCCGCTTGGCTTTCCTCGGTCACGTAGTCAACCAAATCATGGACATGGAGTACATTGCCACAGGCAAAAATGCCTTTCTCCGATGTTTCGAGGTTCTCATATACGAACGGACCGGACGTTCGCCGATCGATTTTCACGCCCGCATCGCGGCTCAATTCGTTTTCAGGAATGAGTCCGACAGAAAGAAGCACCGTGTCAACGTCGTAATACGTCTCCGTGCCGGGAATAGGCCGGCGATTCTCATCCACTTTTTGAACGGTGACACGCTGTACTCGATTCTTGCCTTCTATATTCGTGATCGTATGAGAGAGATAAAGCGGGATATCAAAGTCGTGCAGGCACTGCACGATATTGCGGTTCAAACCGCCTGAATAAGGCAAAAGCTCAACACAGGCGAGAACTTCAGCGCCCTCCAGCGTCATCCTACGCGCCATGATAAGCCCGATATCGCCGGATCCCAAAATAATGACACGACGCCCGATCATCTTTCCTTCGATATTGACGTAACGCTGTGCAGTACCGGCATTGAAAATCCCGGCAGGTCGAGATCCCGGAATCTGGATCGCAAAACGTGTGCGTTCTCGACAGCCCATCGCCAAGATCACCGCGCGACATTTAAGGCACTGATATCCGCTATCAGCGCTCATCGCGTGCACAATGCGCCAATCGTCGCTGTTTTCCAGATGGATAACCATCGTGTCACATACGATTTCTATTCCGCTTCCTTCAAGCTGATCGATGAATCTTCCGGCATATTCCGGGCCCGTCAGCTCCTCGCCGAAGTAGTGAAGGCCGAACCCATTGTGGATGCATTGGTTCAGGATACCGCCGAGCTCCGTATCGCGCTCAATCACCAGTATGCGCGAAAGTCCGTGTTCCTTAGCGCTTAGCGCCGCAGCTAAACCGGCAGGTCCGGCACCGATAACGATGAGCTCATAGTCTTGTCGTATCATGGTCATACCCTCCCTTCTTTGGTGTCGCCAATTAGGATATGACTTCCCTCTTTGTCTTGGAGAATGTCTTCCGACGTTTTTCCGGTCTCACGTGCAAGAATCTCCTGCACGCGCGGGCCGCAAAATCCGCTTTGACAACGCCCCATACCGGTTCCGGCACGCCGTTTTATGCCATCGAGGGATACCGGAGTAATGGGACGATGGATCGCAGCGACAATCTCACCTTCCGTAATGGTTTCGCACCGGCAGATCACGCGACCATAGAGCGGATTCTCACGGATAAATGCCTCGCGCTCTTCTTCCGGAATCTCTTTGAAACGTACAACACTGCGTGTGCCGTCCCATGTATCTTTTTCTTTGAAGTCAAGCCCTGCTTCTCTAAGAAGCTCAATCGCGTAAGTCGCGATTCGCGGCGCGCACGTCAATCCCGGCGATTTGATCGCCGCGATATCAAGGAAGTGAGGCGTCGACATCTTGATGTAAAAGTCGCCATAATCGCTGTTAGCTCGCACGCCGGCAAAGTTTCGAATATTACTTCCCAGCTGGAGACTCGGTACCGAACGCTTCGCTTGGCGAGCGACGTCATCTAACGCCTCGCGCGTCGTTGAGGTGTTTTCACAATCCTCAACAACTTCGGAGTCCGGTCCGACCAGCGTGTTGTAGTGGATGGTAGGTGAGACAAGCACGCCTTTGCCTAAAGGACTTGGACATTGGAAAACAACGGATTTCACGACTTCACCGATTGAGCGATCAAGCAGATAATACTGACCGCGCGTCGGTTGTATGTGAAAGGCAGGCTCAGCAACCATATTATGAATTTCTTCGCTGTGAACACCGGTCGCATTGACCACATAACGGGCAGTGTATGTCTCACGCTCAGTCTCAATGAGATAGCCTTCGTCTTGTTTTCTCAGACCGGTCACCTTCTCACATAATTTGAGTTCGACACCCTCGCGAACGGCAACCTCCATCATGGCTAGAGTAAATTCCCAAGGATTAATAACACCGGATTCTGGCACCCAAAGAGC
>JAAZJV010000072.1 GCA_012800135.1 Clostridiaceae bacterium
CCTTCAGGACTATGAGAACTTGATTGAAAGCCTCATTTGCGCAATCAAAATACTTCTCCTTGGAAGCGTATTTATAAATATTATCCGCAATTTCGTTTGATCTCGTGTTATTGATCGACTTTGCATTCTGACCGTCCGAGTAGAACTGAATCATCCTGTTATCCATGTCAATCAGAAAAAGGGTTCCGGATTGTTTGCCAAAAAGTGTGAAGTACCTGCTTTTTGCATAATTCTTCGCAGAATCGCGATTTTCACGGGTAGTAACAAAAGCGGCATGCCCGTACTCTGACACGGTTTTCATATTCTCGAGCAAGAGCTCTTTTTCCCCTTCACTAAGAAGTCCTGCCGCATCATCAATTACGACCATATTGCCGTTGTCGGCAGTGTACTCTATCACTGCTTTCTCATCCGCGAAAGCGGGAATTGCGGATACAAATACAAGAATAAATGTAAGCAAAATGATTGCTAAAGATCTCTTATTATTTCCCATGGTACGCTCCCTCCCTTCTGAAGAAGTCCGGCACCGGTCGGGTGGTCAGATAGTTCAAATAATTGATCATTGAAATCATATTTGCCAGCATTCCAAGCAAACAGAGAATAGCCATTCCGTAATACCAATAATCGTATACGGGATTCTTGATTCCGATTAACAGACCTAATCCGAGTACAATGATTCCTATCAGCATCGGTATGAAAGCTGTCTTTTTTTCTATTTTTGCAACTCTGCCCGTCGTCTTTATGAAGAGTCTAATCTGGATAAGCAAAGTGATGGTGTAGACTGCCACGATAATTATGTTTCCGCTATTATCAAAAATTTTCGTTATTACAAAAAACGCGACTATTGCAAATAGGATAAGTCCAAACAATTTTCCAAGTATGCCTTTCTTCCTGCCGGTAGACGTCGCTGTTTTCTTTTCCTTGTTCTGTTTTTCTTTCGTGACATTCACGTTCCCGAGATTATATATATGATTTTCTCTGTAGTAGATTTTTGAAATTTCGGAAGAAAACGCAATAGAAGATATCATCAGGAAAATTGCAGCTATCCAAGAGATTGTCTTCGGCAGTATAAACATCGGCATCAGCGAAAAAATTACAAATAATATGACTGTCGCAATTACCGAAACCCTGAAAAATGCTTTTTTGTCCACCGGTACATCCATCGATAGTTTTCCCGTTTGACCGTTCATCACAGAATATGCCACCCGTCCCTTGTTTTTCCACGTCAGGAACCAAACCGGAAACAGGTCGACCCTGTGCCTGTACCCGTCAACACCGGTCTGTCTTTTCTTCTCCGAATAATCTTTCGGAGCAATCACATCGACATACCCGGCTCTTTCACCGATACCTCTGTAAAAAGCATCTATGGCCGTCTCCTCAACGATATCTCCGTAGGTTTCGGGGGGAGTAGTCAGTTTATCCGAATAAAATCCGGCGATGTATGCTTCTTTAAAATCCTCATCCTCTGTTGTATCAAAAGGAGCAATCTCTCTGGCAATGCTGTCATCGAATGAAGAGGATGCATCGAAGCTTATGCCCTTTACTGTTCCGCCTATTTCGGCATCTATGTCATACTCCTCGTGGTAATTCCAATCGCGACTTGAATAGCTCTTGGTTGCTTTCAGCTTAAAAGTGTTATCCGGAATATCAACCTCATAAGTCAGATAAGGGATGTATATCCCTCTGAAGCTGTTAAGATGCTTGCCTTCTTTAAGTTCTTTCGGTACATAGCGGTAAGACCGTAAGGCATCCTCATAAGTCTTGACCGCATTTTCCTTGGAAATCTTAAACGGAATGATCCGCGCAGGTCTTATCGCCTCTTCCTGTTTCATTGTAAGATTGGACTCACCCCCGCAGTATGAGCAATAAGCCACCGTCTGGTCGTCCGGAGCGGAAAGCTCGGCTCCACAGTTCGGGCATTTGTATACCGTTACCGTGTATGTGTCTTTATCCGCTTCCGCAATGTTCGAAAGATCATATTCTTCAATTTGCATATCTGTGTCACAGTGACCGCATTTCAAGGCCTGATTGGGCACATTGAAAGCCATGTGACCTCCGCATGAAGGGCATTTTATAGCCATAAGTCCTCCTTATTCTTTTCGTGCATTATGAATGCCGGTTCGGATTTGCTCTTTTCATACAATCATCTCTCTATAACAAAATTTTATCACACGATAAGACCCCACACACCCTGTAACAGTGGGGAATATTTCGCGTAGCGTCGTTCTCCCTGTACTGACATTGAATCATATTTATTTGCTGTTAAACTACTAAATCCAAACATCTCTGTCAATATTTTCTTGTCAGTTAACAGCAACTTCAGTGGCTATCTAAATCGGAATTAAATTCTGTACGATGTTACTTGTTTTGTCATTTTTCATTATTCTTCATTGAAAAATCCGAGGCTCGAAAATCGAGCTATTTTGAGCCATTTCCCACCATGTAGGACTCTTTAGTTCATGTCTTACGTCTTACGAACCGACACACCTTTCTTTTCCACATTAATTTTGTCAGTTCCGTGCCATCGTTGTGATGAGTCATTGCTTTTCCTCACTAATGTTTTTTGCTATTATTCTATAGAAGCCCCGATGGCTTTCTACATATCTTCCTATCAAATTGCGAACTTCATCCTACGTGACATGTGAATATAAATTGTTTCTGAATTTATCTTTTTGCCGTCATTTCATTTTTCGATATTATCAATCCCACTCAAGTTTATACCGGAAAAATATCTTTCCTTTTCAGTTTTCCGATGTTAATATCACCAAACAAAAGGAATTAGTCTGTACTTTACGCGGTTTTTATACTCCGAGTAGCCTTCTAAGTCCTTTTCCAATATTTTTTCTTCGTTTTTTATCCTTTTAACTGCGATTGCAGGGTATATCAAAAAAACAATAAACGAATACAAAGAGCCGAGCACCAAGGGCATAGACAAAAACAGTAATATTGTGGAGGCATACATCGGGTGCCTTACAACGCCGTACAGTCCGGTATCGACAACTTTTTGGTTTTCATGAACTTCTATCGTCCTAGAAAGATAAACGTTTTCACGCAAGACCTCTGCATATAGTAAATATGCAAACAAGAAAACTGCCGTTGCAACAAAAACTACACCCTTGGGCAGAACGAGCCACTTAAATCGGAAATCCAGCCCCGCAAGAACAAAGCCGCCGATAAACATGAGAGCGCTCAATAGTATCACGCTCTTTTGCTCCGATTCTTTCTCTTTTGCATTGAGTCTCTTACGCAAAAGTTCAGGATTTTTTTATTGCCAATACAATTCCCACAAGAAGCATGGGAATAAAAAGAACAGCGATAAGCAGCCACGCATTCCAAAAATAAAGCGTACCTGCCGGAATAAACAGCAAGGCCGAGATCAATATTAGCCCAGATAGATATTTTACTATCGCTTGAACAAAAAGCCTTCTATCCATTCAGATCTACTCCCTGCTTGAGTTTCAATCTTCGCACCCTTATTATCCCACACGACAAAAGAGAATATGTCCGCAGCTTATAAAATGACTAGGAGGGTCAGCGAGGAGATCTCAATTTAATCTGCGTTTACGCAATCATATTTACTCCAACTTTTTCGAACGCCCCTTTCTTGTTTTTCTGAAACATCCGATACATGATGAAGACACAGAAAATACCGACCGGAATCATGATGAATATAAAAATTTTGCAATACGACTGTTCTGACCCTGATATTGATTAATACAACCTATCGCCACTCCTCACACGAATTATTGCATCACAGGACTTACAAAGCTCCATGAGGTTACTTCCATTGATGCAAATACTGTAATTTGAGGTGTAAAAAAGAAAGCCGAACTTTCGGACAGATAGGTGGTACAATTAGATTACATGCAGTCAATTTCGAGAAGTCTTCTACGGTAAAAAACATGGAGTATACGATATTACAATTGATAACTTTATTGACGACATCTCTAGTGCGAAATCAAACACTCTAAGCGAAAGCAACTAGCCGCCCGAACAAAGCAGATAACCCCTCCCCTCCGCCTCGGTATTCGAGACGGAGACCGACAACTTAGAATTGAGAGGATAGTATGCCAATATTTTTCGTTGTATACATGAGCATTATTGGCGCTTTTATTAGCACGATAATTGCAATAATAATTATCGCAATTATTCTACCTGTTATTTGCACATTTATATGGACTGCATATAAGAGAAGCAAAAAACACCCTAAGAAAAGCAGTATTTCTGTCTCGAAAACTCTTTCAAGTCGGCAAACTCAGTCAAAACCAGTCAACCCGGATGAGTTAAGCGACCATTGAAAAAAGGATGTGCAAAAAACTGAGTTTCTCATGTATCAAGGGCTTTTCTTCTGCCTCAATGGTCCATTAAGTCAAGTAAAAACTACTATTTTGTCAGGTAACTTGCGTTCACACAATGCTTTTCGACAAAGTGCTTTACAAATTCATAATTTCTATCTGAGACATATACCTGATTCTTGTTAAAGGGGGAGTTCAACTTAATGGTGTTCTTCTTGGGATAGTATATGACGCTTTTCACTTTACTCCATTCCGAGACCACGGATTGCTTGCTGATTATCTAAATACTACTCGTGATATCATCTGCTTTCAATGAAACATTCTAAAATTTTTTTGACAATCAAAAAGCACCACTAGATAGCTAGAGCAGTGCTTTCAGATTGTCATCGGACTGCTGATGCAATATGATCAAACTTATCTTCGATACGGAACTGTTTCTCCTGTGTCAACCTGCTGAGTTAAATTACCTGCTGCATTGAAGTTATAACGGAACACTTTGCAGGTTCCACCAATTGTAAATGAACTGGTAGCGGGAGAGAAGAAAGTCGATGTGATGCTCTCCACTTCCCATGCCAATTGTCCCGCATCATCAATGGACAACTTGCCGCCCAATGAGCCTTTCACGGAATAGAATGTCTTCGTCGTTCCATCTAACGGGTCGCATAGAAGCAAAACCGCTGTATAGTTCTCTCGCACAACCGGCGTGAGTTTCTCGCTAGTAATATCCAATCCGCCATTGTCCTTTGAAGCCACAAAATCTAGGACATCGGCAATTTCATGTCGTCCGCCCTCGTCATTCTGTTTAGGGACAGCGTATGCTGACAGGTATACTTGTCCTTCGAACTCCACCATATCAGTGAGATAGTATTCGCAGTCGTCGCCTTCATAAGTAAAGCTTTCGAGTACGTTGCC
>JAAZJV010000073.1 GCA_012800135.1 Clostridiaceae bacterium
GAGGGCACTTCGTAACCAGGCGGCGACTGATGCTGTTGCCTTTGCACATCATACTGCTCGGGACCTCCCTGACTAGGATGCTGTGGGTAGGAAGGCTGACCTGCCGGCTGCCCATAAGATGGCGGCTGATTCGGATAACCCGGTTGCTGATATGGCGGCTGATTCGGATAACCCGGTTGCTGGTACGGCGTTTGCTGAGGTGCACCATATGCCCCTTGGTTATAGCCGGGGCCGTATTGACCTTGTCCTGGATAACCTTGTGTCGGCTGATAACCCGGAGGCGCATAGCCCATACCTACAGCGGCCTGTTGCTTGTTCAGGATCGCACCAACCAGAAGACTTACTGATAAGAGAAGCCCAATCAACGCGAAGATGTTGAATGCCGAAATCACGCTAATGAGTCCAAACACGGAATAAATGATGCCTACGACAAGCGGAAACGTTGTACGTTGCAGATCACTCTTGCGTTTTAGACACTGTACAGCGAGATATATACCGACAGCGCCAAAAATAATTATTAAGACACCTGTCCATGTTCCGAGAACACCCAATGCGCCGCCCAAGGCACCGGGAATTCTCAAATCGTCTCCATACTCAGCATAACCGCTGATCATTAAATTCGATAGGACACCTCCGAGCACTCCGACACCGATTGCAAGCAAAATCCCCATCAAAATTGAAAGGCTTGACGTCACAATGTGCCCGATTGAGCCAATGGCAATCCAAACTTCGCCCTTAGTTTTATTCATACGTACCTCCAGATTTCAGGTATGCCGGTTAGCACCGGATTCCATTTAGGAACTAACTTTATTATACATAAGAATACGTGTTTTCTCGCTCATTTGCCACTGGCAAAACGGCGATAATACCTACTTTTTACATTAGCTCCGGTATCGATATTTTTCATTTAAAACACGTCAAAATGTTTTCTCTTTAAGAATGATGTGTTTAATTTCTGCGTGTCTGCTTTCGCTTAAGGAAAACACCGAGCGTAATGACCAACGTATAAAAACAGAATACGCCGACATTGAGGAGAAAGAGCTGAAAAGTGCTTCCTTTTGCGAGGAATTGATAATCGAGCGGCGTAATAAAGAGCGAGAACACACTCATCAGGGCAAAACCCATCGAAAAATCGTTCATCACCGGAGATTCCATCTCCGGATCGCTCGTCTTTAACAGAGTGATACCTGTTATCATAACGCCCGTGTTGACACCCCAGCTCATAATCGCCCGCTCAAACGCAAAATCATCTTTGAAAGCACGACGGTAGAGCGGAAAAGTAACGAAATACGTCGCAATAAATCCTAAAACACACATGATAAGAATCGGTACGACAAATGTCGACACCGCCTTGATCGGAATCGTCATTATGGCCGCAATGATCGCAATTTCAGAAAGCGCGCCGGTAACTCTGGATTTGACCTTTGTATCGATTGCCCAATTCAGTTTTAATTTCAGCAAAATGTAGTTGATGACGTACATTATCAGCATCGCATAAAACCAGACGGGAAGGTAAAGATTCGGAACCCACTCTCGCATCCGGCGGGAAAACAAAATTGCCAGCGCTGAGGCAAGAATCAGCAATCCGAAATGGACAGAAAGAGTCTCAATGGAATTCCCGATCGTCGTCTCACGACCTAAGCTCTTCTGTGCCTGAATATCGGTTGTATACCCCTGAAGCGTTTCACGTGAAACACCCTGCTTTACGTTACGCGCCTTGAGATATCCTTTTTGCGAGGCGCGGTTAATAAAAATAAATCCGAGTAACGTCCCTCCAATCAGGCCAACCGTTGCGGTCGTAAGAGCAACGCCTTGCGCTGTCTTCCACCAAGGCAAACCAAAATCCTGAAAAATACCGCCTAGCGCGGTCGCTGTGCCGTGTCCTCCGGCAAATCCTTGAGCAAGCTCATAGCCGAATGTCCTGTAAAGTTCTGTTTGAGGACTGACAGCCGTAACGGCCATATTCACACCGTACCCGATTAAATATTGAACGCTTCCCCCTAAAGAGAAAATACCGGTCATCATCAGTACCGTAGGAAACATCACGCGCAGACGACCTTTCGTCTTTTTGCCGTCCATAAACATGCCGAGAGGAGAGGCGGCAAACACCGGAATGATGAGAATCGAGGGAAGTACCTGCCAGAGAAGTGTCCAATCTTCGGGGAAAGGTAGAGGTGCACGAGCACCCCAAATTTGAGGCCCGACCAGAAGACCAATGAACCCACCAATGACTGATGCCGGAAGCATCCAGCGTCTAAACAGCGCAACTTTTGCACGCAAGAAGGCGCCAAAAAATAAGAACCCGAAAAGCACAGCAAGCGCAACGAGGCCATTCTGAAATGCTTGTACGTTCATGCCAGCTTATAACCTCCCATCATTGATCTCTTGAACGACGAATGCTACGGATTATGTCTTTTTCATTGGTTTCTGTTTGCCTTAGTATCACACCTGTGTCTCTACCCATGTGACGTCAAAACCATCATAATTCACGTGACATCCAAACATGAACGACCGTATGATTGTCGGGCACAAAGGTCTCTCCCTCTTTCTTATATCCCAAATTTTCATAAAAAGGCACCACCGTAACGCGCGCCATCAGTCGTATGCGTTTTTTCTTCCTTCGCATCGCCTCTTCTTCCAATCGAAGAATAATGGC
>JAAZJV010000074.1 GCA_012800135.1 Clostridiaceae bacterium
ATCGATCGAATCGCAGAAGTTCTATCACGAGAAGAACTTCTGACGATTAAAGAAGATACGATAGGTTGCGAGGAAGGCGGCATCTGTTTTAGGAATGTAGATTTTTACTATCCGGAATCTCGCAGGGCAGTCTTGAATGACATCCATTTTCATTTAGAAAAAGGAGAGACGAAGGCGATCATCGGTTCGACAGGAAGCGGAAAGTCGACCATCCTGAAGTTGCTATTACGCGATTATGACGCCTATCGGGGAGAAATCCGTCTCAATGGGAATGAAATCCAAAGCCTTTCAAGTGAAGAAATCAGTAAGGCCATAACGTTTGTACCTCAATCGAGCTTTTTGTTTTCAGGCAGTATCCGAGAGAACATTCAAACCGGGAAAAAAGATGCTTCCGACGACGAGATTTGGGACGTTTTGGATATGGTTCAGATGGGCGATTTTTTCAGGGAATCTAAGGACGGACTCGACACATATATCGCTCAAAACGCTGTAAACCTTTCGGGCGGACAAAAGCAAAGGCTCTCGATCGCTCGCGGACTCATCAGAGATTCGGATTTCTATGTTTTCGACGATTGTTTCTCCGCTTTAGATTATTCAACGGAAAAGAAAGTCCGCGAAGCCATTCAAGAAAAATTGGTGGATCGAGGTGTTCTGGTCGTCGCTCAACGTGTGGCGACGGTGAGACACGCGAATGAAATACTGGTCCTAGATAAAGGGAAAATTGCAGACAGAGGCAGCCACGAAGATTTGTCAGAATACTCGGAGATTTATAAGGAAATTCTCGCTTCACAGCTAAAGTCCCAAGAAGGGGAGATTAGATGAACACGGAACCTGCGCAAAGCGAAGATAAAAAAGAAGAGGGACTTCCCGGCGTTTCAAAGGGCGTCGGAGGCGCAGGGCGCGTTTCGGGTCTCTTGACATCGGGCAACGCGAAAGATGCCAAAGGCACCTTGTTTAGGCTGTTCAAAAACTTAGCTTCTTTCAAGTGGGTTTTCTTGGCGGCGATCTTATTAACGTTGGCTGCGTCCCTTGCACAAATATTGATTCCGAGACAGATTGGCCGAGTCATCAATATCTTTACTGCATTATTGACGGATCACGTTGCGCTCGATTGGACGGCCTTGGGTAAAATAGGCCTCGTCCTCCTTGTCTTGTACGTCTTGAACTTCCTTGCCAACTATTTCTCCGGCATTCTAATGGTTAGGGTCACGCAGAAGGTCGTAAGATCTTTAAGAAATCAAATGCAAGCCAAACTGAATCGTCTCACTTTGAGTTACTTTGATCGCTCTTCGGCAGGAGACATGGTTTCACTGCTAAGTAACGACTTGGATAATGTCGCAAATACATTGCAAAGCGGCTTGACCAGTTCTCTTTCGGCTATTGTGTTGCTGGTGGGCGTCATCATCATGATGATCAACATCAATCTCGTGCTGGCTCTCTTGTCGATGATCGTCATCCCGGTCTCTTATTTCATGGTCAAGTTCTTGGTAAAAAAGGCAAAGCCGATTTTCCAGAAAAACGCGAAATTGACAGGAGCGTTTAACGGAAAGATTGAGGAATCGTACAGGGGCGAAGATATCGTCAAACATTACAATATCGGGGATGAGTTAAAAAGCGAACTTTCTTCCTTAAACGAGGAATTGTACGACAGCGAATGGAAATCGTCCCTTGTTTCTTTTGTAACAAGACCTGCCGGCGACTTAATCCTGAACGCGAATTACGTTTTGTTGGCCATATGGGGCGGCAGATACGTCATCAACGGAGTCCTGTCTTTGGGAGGTTTTCAGGCATTTTTACAATATACTCAAATGCTAAGAGGCCCGTTCAATCAGGTCTTGGGAATTTTTAACACCATCATGTCAGCCTTGGCTTCCGCTGAGCGCGTCTTCGAGTTTCTTGATTCGGAGGAGATCGTGGAGCTTGGAGACGAAAGCATGGATGCGGACGCCGTCAAAGGTGAGATTACGTTCGATCAAGTCGATTTCGGATATACAAAAGACCTGCTCTTCGAAGGAGTAGATCTAAAAGTGATGCCCGGAGAACAGGTTGCCATCGTCGGAAGAACCGGAGCCGGCAAAACGACCCTCGTCAATCTGCTGATGCGCTTTTATGAGATAGGCGGCGGAACGATCCGTGTCGACGGAAAAGACACAAGAGACTACCGAACCGACGAGCTGAGGAAAGCTTTCTCGATGGTCTTGCAGGATACGTGGCTCTTTTCGGGCAGCATCAGGGATAATATCGCCTATGGGGCAGATCTTTCGGGCGAAGAGGATTTGTCCGATATCGATTTTGAAAGGATTAAAGAGGCGGCAGAGCTTGCGCGCGCAGATTCTTTTATCGAGAGTCTTCCTCAAGGTTACGACACTGTTTTAACAGAAGGTGCTTCCAATATTAGCCAAGGAGAAATCCAGCTGTTGACGATCGCAAGAGCCATGATCAAGAAAGCGCCGATCATTATCCTAGACGAGGCCACCTCTTCGGTCGATACCCGCACAGAGCTTTTGATTCAACACGGGATGAAGGAGCTGGCATCCAATTCCACCGGATTCATCATCGCACATAGACTTTCCACGATCCAAGATGCCGACAGAATTATCGTGATGGATAGCGGAACGATTGTAGAAGTCGGAACGCACCAAGAACTGCTCGAAAAAAACGGATACTACGCCGAGATGTATCTTGCCGGAGTCGCTTCCGTGTGAAGAAACGGCTTGCCTAAAAGAATCACAGGGGAAGATGAAAAATTAGCGAAAGCATGATACCGTTATGTGTATCAGCGGAAGCGCAAAATCGGGCGGTTGTTTACGAAGTTGCAAAGAACATTCTTTTCAGTGGCGCAACTTTTTACAAACTCAACCAAGTACGCTATGATTCCATCTCAGGAAGTATGGTTGACAAGGAGCCGAGATCTACCGTTCTATCTGCCGCGCGGTCGATTATCTGCCGCAACATCTACCGCTAAGTCGATTATCTGTCGCGTTATCTACCGGATAAAACTGAGCAGGAGTAAGAATAGATAAATAAATGGACTACGCACTTGATTCCAAACTGGCTAGATTCGCCCGACGTATCAAGCAGGCAAAGAAAAAGAAGAGACTTGCTCCGCCGAGCCCGTTTAAACAATATAAAGAAGGCTTGCCCGACGACAAAGCGGAGCAGTTGAGAGAGTTTTTTGCAGATTTTTCCGCTCATTGCTTAATTGCGAAGAAAGAAAAGAGGAAGCTCCGAGCAGATTTCGAGCGGGCGATTTTGCATTATGAAAATGCCGGAGTTTCTTTAGAGAAAGCCTTAGATCTGCTGGCTGTTAAAAATCTCGGCAGCTTTTATGCAAGGCCTCCCGTTCTGTGGTTTCCGCTTGACGATGCGGCGAAGATATATCCGCTGTCGATGGAACACGGCATCATGTCTATTTTCCGCTTGTCGGTCTATCTCAAGCAGCCGGTCGTCCCCGAACTTTTGCAAATTGCGCTGAATTTCACGATCAAGCGTTTCCCGAGTTTTGCGACAACGCTGAAAAAAGGATTTTTCTGGCACTATCTTGACACGACAAAACGCCGTTTTACTGTGGAACAAGAAAAACGCGTCCCTTGCGAATCTTTAAAAGTCGCTCTCAGCGGCTCGCAGTCCTTCCGTGTGATTTATTATGAAAATCGCATCAGTGTAGAATTTTTCCACGTCCTTACGGATGGTTTCGGAGGCAATGCTTTCCTCATGGCGCTCACATCAGAATATCTGCGGCTGATAGGTGTTGAAATACCACCCGATGCGAAAATATGGGATGTCAACGCCGTTCCGGTCGCAGAAGAAGTCGAAAATACCTTTGCCAAAGTGCCGCGGAGCGGGAGCGCTTCAGGGTTCATGGATAAACTGGCCGTTCAAATGAATGGAAAGCTTTCTGAAAACAAACCAAGTCGCATCATTCATTTTAAAATGAATGTTTCTGAGCTTAAAGCGGCCGCGAAAAAACACCAAGCATCTGTTACGGTCTATCTCTTAGCCCTGATGTTTCTGGCAGGAAGAGCGGCAACCGATGAGTTGCATGGCGAGGCAAGCATTCAAGTGCCCGTGAATATGAGAAAGTTCTATCCGTCGAAAACCGTTCGCAACTTTTCCATGTATTGCGGTATTCGATTGCCGATCGAAGAGACGACCGACGTACAGTCGATTATCGCAAAAATTGACGAGCAGTTAAAAAAGAAAACGTCGAAGGAATCGATGGATGCTATGCTTATGGCGACGGTAAGACTGGTGAAGATCTTGAGGTATATCCCGCTCATCCTTAAGCAACGCGTGGCCAAGGCTGTCTACGGTTTTTTGGGCGACAAAATTTTCTCAAACACGCTCTCTAACCTTGGTGTGATTGAAGTCCCTCAAGCAATGGCTGAGCATATCGAAAGCATGGACGTAGTGCTTAGTCCTCCGCTCACTAATCGCGCCACCTGTTCCGTTGTGACGATGAACGACATAGCAACCTTTACTATTACGAAATCAACCCTTGACCCTACGTTTGAAGAAGTAATGTATGATTTGCTTTTAGCTGACAACATAAGCATGACGGTGGAAGGAAGTGATTTTTATGAAGCTTAAGATCACGTATCCTCCTGTTGAAAAACGCAAGTTGCAGCGAAGGCACTTTCTTCGCATTATTCGGTGGCCTGTTCTGTTTGCCGTAGTGATGTCTCCTGTCGTTAACTACATCATTGGCGGCAAGGCGTGGAGCCTGATCGTTTTGATGTCCATTTATATGGCGTGGTCGCTCGTTTTATCGCCCGACTTGGTAGAATACAACCGCATTAGCCAGACGATCAAACTGATCTCCTTCTCTTGCTCATTGCTGGCCATGATCGATTTTTTCCTTTCTCCCGGATGGGCTATTGACGTCGTCCCAATCGTTTGCTTTGGCGGCCTTGTCATCACCGGAGTGCTGTTCTTCACTGATCTTGACCGACAAAAACAGAACATGCTGCCGATGTTATTTTTAATTGTCATCGCGATCTTAGGCTCGATTGTAGGCGTAAGCATATGGCGTGAAAAAAGCGGGTGGCCGCTTATCATCATGGGCGCCACTGCCGGCCTCCTGCTCCTCGCCTGTATCATCACGCTCCGAGGCGAATTCCTGCGCGAATTAAAGAAAAGATTCCATGTGAAGTAGGGAGCGCCGCAAAGGACCTTTGGCAGATTGCCGGCAAGATTAGAGCGCGAAAGATCCTTTACAGTACTACAACGAACCGATCCTTCTCATCAATAGATAGATACCCTATCATCTTCAATCTTAGAAACTTGTTTTCAATTTTGACAGTATCCAGCAGCCTAATTGTTTGCTGAACAAGGTTTCGGGTCATAACGAAATTACGGTTCAATCACAAAAGCGCCGGTTTCATCGATGTAACCCCATTTCCCATCAACTTCGACGAGAGCCAGACCATTGTCTAAAAAGCTCTGTGCTGAATCAAACTGCGGTTCGATCACAAAAGCACCGGTTTCGTCGATGTATCCCCATTTGCCGGAGCCTGAGTCTCTAATTTTGACAGCTGCGAGTCCGTTATCTGAAAATCCACTTGCCGTAGCAATCTG
>JAAZJV010000075.1 GCA_012800135.1 Clostridiaceae bacterium
AGCCGGCGTAGTTTTTGTAGACTTCGGGGGGAATCAGGAGCGCTGTCATGATCTCATCTTTTTCGAGATTGACGCGACGAGCGCCTATGTAAAATTCGGTCAGGGGGACACGACGTTTTCCGTTCGGACCGTAAAGCTCAGCTTCCGCATCATGTGCGAGCAGTGTCGAAGCCGTATCAGCAGACGTCACACCGTTGCACACGTTGCCGCCGACAGTGCCAATATTCCGAATCTGAGGGCCGCCGACTTTGCCCGCCGCTTCAGCGAGCACGGGTATGTGCTCAAGAATGAGCGGATCCTCCGTTAGGTGAGAAAAAGATGTCAGGGCACCGATGCGGAGCGTCCCATCAGAATCGAGCGACACACCGCGAAGCTCGTCCAAACCGTGTATGCTGATGAGTGAACATCCGGCAAGATCACCGCTTCGTATACTGATTAGAATATCGGAGCCGCCGCTGATGATCACGGCTTCCGGATGCTCTACACGAAGACGCACAGCGTCTTCAACCGATTTCGCTTCGTAGTAATGTTGAATATCGTACATATTATTTCCTCCGACACCGTTCGGGTGGTCTTCTGCGAGATATCATTTAACCGTACTCAGCATCCTATTCGACCTCGATCAACCCGGCATCCCGGAAGGACTCAAAAAGTTGATCCGGATTGATTGGGATATCATTGATGGCGACTCCCGTAGCGTGCAAAACAGCATTGCGAATGGCAGGTGCAGGCGAGCACGCAGGCGGTTCACCCAATGCTTTCGTTCCAAAAGGACTCGTCGGTTCGGGGTTTTCTACAAAATCAGCAATGATATCGGGATGATCCATCGTCGTCGGCAGTTTGTAATCGAGCAGGTTGTCATTTAGCATCCGCCCGGTCTTCTCATCGAACAACATTTTTTCATAGAGACCAAAGCCGATGCCCATGCTCATGCCGCCGTGCACTTGAGCCTCCGCAAGCTGCGGATTGATCAGGTTGCCGCAGTCGTGCACGTTCACGAGACCGAGCAACCGAACATGACAAAGAGGAATATCGACTTCCACTTCTGCAAAAGATGCACCGAAGGAATAGGCATTGCTATGCACGGAATACGTGCTTTCTGCCGCGACGTGTTCGCTGTGCTTCATGTCGTAAAGCGTTTCCGTTGCCAATTTTTCAAGCGACATCAGCCTTCGTCCGTCTTCTTTGCGCACAATCCAACTGTCCTTGATATCGAGAATTTCGACAGGCATTCGGGTCAAGCGGCGCGCGTGTTTTAAGATCTTCTCTTTGAAGATGCGGCCCGTCTGAGCAATGGCAAATCCGCTGACGTACGTCTGACGCGATGCATACGCGCCTGAGCCGTAAGGTGTGACATCGGTATCCTGCGTAGAGACGACATGAACGTCCTTATAGGAAACGCCGATGACTTGTGCCGCCATTTGCGCGGCAGACGTATCCTGGCCTTGCCCAATCTCAGTCTCTCCCAGCATGAGCTGGACTGAGCCATCTTGGTTAAGAAGCATACGGCACGACGAAGTCTCAATGCTGATTGGCCAGACAGCCGTGTTGTACCAGAATAACGCCATTCCGACGCCGCGACGCACAGGTCCGGTTTGATTGGCATAAAGCTTGCGTTTGCGATTAAAATCGAGCAACGCTTCCGCTTTGGTCATGCAATGATTAAAGCTGTCATCGTAAAGTTCATTTTTAGAGAAAGGATCGACGTAGCCTATCGGCATGGAATTCTTTCGCCGGAATTCAATAGGATCCAAGTTGAGTTTCGTCACGATGTCGTCGATATGACTCTCATTGTGGAACATCGACTGCGGTATGCCATATCCGCGCATTGCGCCGGCCGACGGCTTGTTCGTGTAAACCGTCCAACAGTCACATTCAACGTTCGGACACGGGTACATCTGCGGAAATGCTCCCATTCCCTTTGCGACGACGCCGTGACCATGAGACGCATACGCTCCCTGATCAGACCAGACTTTTAGCTTGCGCGCAGCAAACGTTCCATCCGGGCGTACCCAAGAGATGATGTGCGCACACATCGCGTGACGCACACGGCTTGATACAAATGTTTCTTCACGGGTGGAGTCGAGCATGACAGGATGTCCGCCGACTTGCGTGCAAACCCAAGCGCATAGCGGTTCATAGAGCGCATCCTGTTTGTTGCCAAAACCACCTCCTATATACGGCTTGATCACACGTACCTTTCCCCACGGCAATCCCAGTGCCTGTGCTGTGATGCGCCGAGTAATGTGAGGGATTTGCGTTGACGCCACGACAGTGACGCGCTCACCGCCTTCCATATAAGCGTAACAAATATGATTCTCTAATTGACTGTGTTGTACAGACGGCGTGCTGTACCATCCTTCAACCTTGATGAGTCCGGGCTCCTTGATGGCTTCATGGTAATTGCCTTCCCTGATCGACGAATGACCCAAAATGTTATCAGGAAATGCGTCATGAATCACAGGCGCTCCCTCTTGGATGGCGTCCAAGGGATCCAACACGTGAGGAAATATTTCATATTCGACATGGACAAGACGCGCCGCGCGCTCTGCGACAACTTCATTTTCCGCAACGACTACCGCAACTTCATCTCCGTAATAGCGGACATGCTCATTCATGAGTTTGCGATCCGCGACATCCTGTTTCGCCGGATCCGTCGCCCACGGGTGTCCCGCTGTGCCAAACTCAATATCAGGCACATCAAAGCACGTCAGGATCTTGACGACACCTTCAACACGCTCCGCTTCCGATGTATCAATTTTAAGTACTCGACCATGTGCTATGGTTGAATGCACAATGCGAACCACATATGCATCTTTCGGGCACATATCCGCTGTATACTTGGCGCGACCCGTCACTTTATCGTACGCGTCGACGCGATTAACACTTTTTCCGACTTGCATACGTTTCCTCCCCCGCAAACACGTGCGTTGCTAAATAACTTATAATTTAAGATATTTTAACATAATGATAGGGCGCATTGCCTATAAATAACAAAGTTTTAAAAGAAAAATGATATCTATGCACAAAACGCCATCAAAAACTAAAGGTAAAATGCTTTTAATGTGCTCATCCAAAGACATTCCCTTAATTGCTCTTTTCCAAGTGTGTCCTTCAGAACACATCATAAATGCCTCTATTAATACAATAATCCATTGCAAATCAACCTGTGTTAAGCTAAATATAAGATGTTCATGACGTCATCGTTCAGCAGCTCACTTCCGATGCATAGCATCCTCAAAGCATAACGATCCAATTCAAATTGACTAAGAAAGGAAGATGTAAACAAATGAAAGAAATGAACCGGACACTTGAATTGATACAGGAACGCAGCAGCATTCGCCGCTTCAAGAAAGATCCGCTCACGGAGGCTGAAATTAACACACTGAAGCGCGCAGCTTTGGCGACACCAACAGGACAGAACTTTCAAGAGCTTCGCTACGCGTTCGTTACAGATCAGAAAATCATCAAAGCCGTCGATGAGCGCTGCTTTCACCACAATCCAGAGATGCTCGAGCGCTTAAAGAGTCGTGACTCCGACAGCATATTCTATGGCGCCCCTCTTGTCGTCTTTGTCTCTGCCAAAGACACGACTTGGGCTGCAGCTGATTCAGGCATCGCGGTTGCCATCCTAGCGCTCGCCGCACAATCAATGGGACTTGGAAGTGTCATCCTAGGTATGCCGCGAGCTGCGTTTATGCACGATGATCCTCAAAACTGCTGTGCTTTGCTCGGTATGGAAGAAGGAGAAAAATTCCGCCTCGCCATCGCTATCGGACACCCCGATACAACAAAAGAGCAACATGATAAAGATCCGGCACACATACGAGATTTTCTTGGATAAACCGGATCATCTGACATCTAAAGCCAGTGGGCAAGCAGGATGGACAGCTTGCCCTCTGGCATAATAAATATCTGGAAACGTAAACGCAGGAACAGGAATAAAGCAACCGTTGCCTTACCGTTTATGGAAGATCGTTCGCAAGGTTCCGCTTTACATAAGCAGGACAGTCATATTTTATATGAAAAATCAGGAAACAGAACTATCCGTCAGATCTTCCAGCGCTAGTTGCTGAACAAGAGACGGACGCTCCACAGTAGGAAGACGGTACATTTCCTCAAATTCTCTTACTTGTTGTGTAAAATCAGCGCGAACCTTCAAACTATGCAAATGAGCGTGCTGATCAAGCGCAGGGCCGTGCGCCAGCTCAAGAATGCTAATCGCGATATTGGAACAGTGATCGGCTACGCGTTCCATGGCAGTCAGCACATCCATGAAAATAAAACCAAGCTCGAGTGTACAGCGATTGTCCTGTAAACGCTGAATATGCCGTGCCTGCAACTCATCCGTCAAATAGTCGATTACTTCTTCCAGCGGCTCAACACGTCTGGCAAGTTCAACATCATTCTCCCGGAAAGCGCGCACTGTCATTTCAAGCAACGCGCTCACCGCGCTTTCCATCACAGCAAGCTCATTGGTCGCCTCACGCGAGAAATCAATTTTCTTGTCATACATTTCTTTTCCGGACAATGCTATGCTAAACGCGTGATCCGAAATCCTCTCGTAGTCACCTAGGCACTTGAGAAGCAATGAAAGAATGCGCGAATCACTATCCGTTAGTTTGCTTCCACTCAATTTGACCATATAGGTACCTAGATTGTCCTCGTACTGATCGACAATACCCTCTGCATTCTTCACGTGCTTAAAATCCGATCGGCTGAACGCGTGTAACTGGCGTACTGCCAAATTATACTGACGCTCCACAAGCTCAGCCATTTCATTGCTCATCTGACTGCATTGAACCAGAGCAAATGATGGATTGTCCAAGAACCGCGGATCAAGTGAGGCAAAGCGCTGTTCAGAATCTTGAAGATCAAGTAGCGGTTCTTTTTCTTCATCCGGCAAAATGAGCTTCACAAAGCGAACTAAATAGTGTCTAAATGGAAGCTGAACGATGGTCGCGCTCGTTTTATAGAGAGTATTCGCAATCGCGATGTCAACGGGTGTGACACGCATTGTCAAGAAAGTAAAGCCAAAGATTGTATTCAGAATATAAAAGGTGCCCATAAAGAGCATCGTTCCAAAGATGTTAAAGAACAGATGAACCAGAGCAGCACGTTTCGCGTCTCTAGAGGTTCCAATACTGGAAATCATAGCGGTGACGCAAGTGCCGATGTTCTGTCCAAAAACAATCGGGATCGCCGAACCGAATGTGACGATGCCCGTAGTTGACAGCGCTTGAAGAATACCGATAGAAGCAGAAGAACTTTGAATGATCGCCGTCAGCCCGGCTCCGATCAACAACCCGATAAAGGGGTTAGAGAAAGTAAGGAAAAGCTTCTGAAACTCAGGAAGTTGTGACAACGGTTTAACGGCACCGGTCATTTCTTCCATCCCGTACATAAGAATGACAAAACCGATTATGACGCGACTGATATTACGGCGTTTTTCATCTTTTGAAAACAGAAGTATGGCAACGGCAATAGCAGCTAGGATCGGGGAGAAAAAGGCAGGTTTAAGGAAGCTCAAATAGACACTTGAATCGCCAATTGTACCGAGGCTAAGCAACCACGCCGTCAACGTCGTGCCAATGTTGGCTCCCATGATAATTCCAACTGACTGAGAAAGTGTAAGAAGACCGGCATTGACAAGACCTACCACCATCACGGTTGTAGCTGAGGATGACTGAATAACGGCGGTCACCCCTGTTCCGAGGAGTACCGCCCTTACCGGATTAGACGTCATTCGTTCCAAAAGCGATTGAAACTTTGAACCGGACGCAGTCACCAAACTGTCGCCCAATGCCTGCATTCCATACAGAAAAAGAGCTAGTCCGCCAATAAGTTTTACTACATCATAAAAACTCATGAATTACCCAACAAGACGACCGGTCGTCCGCAGAAAGCCGCAAATAAGCGTCCAATCATAGATACTTTTGAGTCTCTCCTACTCAGCAACATCATTTGTCACACCAAACAAACCAAGCAATTATGCGTTCAATCTCCGTTACTTTGAGTTCTCATGCGTTTCTGCAACATCCGTCTCAAAACGAATCAACTAAACAAATATCTGCTTAATCTCCGTTGCGTAGAGCTCCTTTAACACATTCTCAACATATATTGTACCTAGAATTTACCAAACCGGTCTCATTATATGTGGTTTATTCAAATTCGTAAACTGAACATGATAAACAACTGAATACAGCATTAAAGAACAACACTTATTGACGTTTGACAATAATGAGCATGTTATACTTCATGAAAGATAATAGCACATGACGAATATCGAGGGCAGTTGACAGCTTCACTTGATAATGAAATAGAAAGAGCGTCCTCTATGATTACAGTTATTGGAAGCATCAATATGGATCTTGTCGTCACCGCAAAACGTGCGCCTGACATGGGCGAAACCGTGATGGGCACGTCGTGGACACAAATTCCCGGAGGCAAAGGCGCCAATCAAGCTGTCGCAGCGGCACGAAGCGGCGGAGAGACATGGATGGTCGGTCGCCTCGGCAAAGATGCGTTCGGCAACACATTGTTAGAATCGTTAAAGCACGATCCTTTGCATATCGATCACGTAGAAATACACGAAAATGCACCTACAGGCATCGCAGCGATTGTCGTCGACGCATCAGGAAGAAATCGCATCACAGTAATTTCAGGCGCAAACTACACAATCCACGCCGACGACATTGATCGATTGAGACCGCTGATTGCGCGCTCCTCCGTCCTGCTCATGCAGCTTGAAATCCCTCTCGATGCCGTTGAGCGAGCACTCATCATCGCCAAAGAAGAGCACACTTTCAGCATACTTAATCCGGCACCCGCTACCGAATTACCCGATCATTTTTATCGACTTGCCAATCTCATGACGCCAAATGAAAGCGAACTAGCAATTCTTTCCGGGTGTCCGACACAGACGGAAAGCGAATGGATCGCGGCTTGCCGCGTCCTCCTAGACCGAGGCCTGTCGTCTATTATAGTGACGCTAGGCGACAAAGGCGCATTCTATATGGATCAGAATACAGAGCGGAAATATCCCGTATATCGCGTTACCGCTGTCGACACTACTGCTGCCGGAGACAGCTTTAATGGCACATTAGCCAGTGAAATCGCGCGTTACTTGAAAGAAAATAGCGCAAAATGGCGTAGCGTAAACGTTGGCGAAGATGTAGCCTCTCCCTCTGAAACATACGTTTCCACAAGCAACAAAGAAAAAACTGATCCGCATGCCAAAAAAACTACTGGCCTATGTGCCGAAAAAGCCACCGAAACACAAGCGGAAGCGGGCGCCGACTTAAACCTTAAGAATGGTGCTGAAACACATGCTGAAGTGGGCGCCGAATTAAATATTAAGAATGGCGCTGAAACATATGCTGAAGTGGGCGCCGAATTAAACCTTAAGAATGGTGCTGAAACACATGCTGAAGTGGGCGCCGAATTAAATTCCGGAGAAGGCGCTGCCGAAAAAACTGAAAAAAGTTCTAACTTTAGCGACATTTCAGCTTTTTCGCATTCGTTTCAGATTCCCTACGACATACTCGATCATGCCGTCGATCGCGCAACACGCGCAGCCGCCATCACAGTGACTCGAGAAGGCGCGCAACCATCTCTTCCCACAGCACAAGAAATCGATGATTTCAATATTTGGTACAAAGCACGCTCACCGAAACAGTCATAAATACAAAAAACACCGGGAAATGCAGACACAAAAAACCACATATCCCGTTGCAACAGATTCATCTCTAACACAGCAATCCGGTAAAAGCATCTTCCGTTGCAGTGTCTCTAACACAGCAATCAGGTAAGAGCATCTCCCGTTGTAGTGTCATACCTTTTGCAGTGCCATACCCTCTTGCTTGGAAGGCTTCACCCTATTTGATGTATTGTCTCCTAACGATGATATCCATCTTTTTTCCGGAGTTTTTTAAAACGTCAATTCAATTATTATTCCGGAGAGATCATAAGCGCAAACCTCATTTTTATTCCTGAGCGATCTCAAGCGCAAGTTCCATCTTTTTTCCCGAGCAATATCAAGCGTAAGCTCCATCATTTTCACGTAGCGATTTAAGTGCTAACTTCATCTTTATTCCGGAGCGATCTCAAGCGCAAGCTCCATCATTTGACGATATCCTGTCTGACGTGCCTCCGCTGTATCTGCCTCTTTCGTAATCAAGCTATCACTAACCGTAAACATCGCAAGCGCACGTTTACCAAGCTTGCGAGCCGTCATATATAGCCCGGCAGACTCCATTTCCGCTCCCAATGCACCGTACTGCATAAGACGTTTAATCACGTCTTCGGGAAGATCGCTATAAAATTGATCCGAACAGCAAACCGTACCCGCATGCATAGACAATCCCATCTTCTTGCCCGTATCCCATGCATTAAGCAACAATTCAAAGTCCGGAGTTGGACAGAAAGCATATGCGCCAAACAGTCCATAACTAATATTGGAATCTGTGTTTGATGCCGTCGCTATAATAAGATTGTGAAGTTTCACATACGGTTGCATCGCACCGGCACTTCCAATGCGAATAATCGTCTCGACCTCATAGAAAGCAAACAGCTCATGAAAGTAGATCATGGATGACGGCATCCCCATGCCGGATCCCATGACTGACACACGTTTTCCTTTGTAGTAGCCTGTGTAGCCGAGCATCCCGCGCACATGGTTAAATTGTTTGGCATCATCAAAATACGTCTCCGCTACAAACTTTGCACGGAGAGGATCACCCGGCATCAAAACCGTGTTAGCGATTTCATCCGGACTTTTTGCTGCAATATGTGGCGTTGGAATAGACATCTTACACCTCTTTCTTTGATAAAAAACCGTATGGTTTATTGAATAGATATATTAATTACTATAACAAAAAGATCGCTCATTCTCATTCAGAACACTTTATATAACCTAATCGATTAGATAACGCCAATGGCCAATTTTTCAAATTTATCAGCATCACCGCCCATGACTAATCGGAGTGGTCAATTTTTCAGCTTTATTAGATTCATCGTCCCACTAATCCAACAGGACGGCCAGTCTTCATGTTTTTTAGAGTCTTTGCATCGATATTGCGGTAACCACTGGCCAGTTTCTCAGTTTTTTCAGCATTATCGTCCATGAT
>JAAZJV010000076.1 GCA_012800135.1 Clostridiaceae bacterium
GTAGGTCCTCTTCGCGAAGATGCGGCGCGCCTTCTATTTTGCCGTCTAGGATCATGCCGTTGTCATCTTCTCGCAGGATGTAATCCATAATATCGGTACACTCTTGCTCTGCATAACCAAGTTTCTTAAGCCCCGTCTCCACGATCGGATTGACAAGTTTCATATAGCCGCCGCCGGAGAGTTTCTTGTAGACGACGTGCGAGAAGAACGGTTCGATACTGGTCGAAGCGCAGTCCATAGCAAAAGAAATGGTACCTGTCGGCGCCATTACCGAGACTTGCGCGTTCCTGTAGCCATATTTTTCTCCCCATTCTTCTGCTTTGGTCCAGCATTCTTTGAGCGCGTCGACAAGCGAACCGAATTGCATGCGCTCCAGCCTAGCGTGATCGATGATGGGAAGGCAGTATCCGAGGCCTTCAGGTTCATCAAGACGCACGCCCGCCGCGCGGCTGTGGTTGCGTATCACGCGGAGCATATGCGGTTTATTGATCTCAAAATACGGGAACGGTCCGCATTGTTTTGCCATCATGGCGGACACGGCGTAACTTTGTCCTGTGAGGATACCGGCCAGAGCGCCGCTTAAAGCGCGCGCTTCTTCCGAGTCATAGGGAATGCCGACACTCATGATGAGAGACGCCAGATTGGCGAGACCAAGACCGGTTGCGCGAAATGCCCATGTTTTTCGTGCGATGGTTTCTGTCGGAAATTGTCCCCAGATGATGGACGCTTCCAGCACGAGTTGAGCGATATTAATGAGATGGATATATCCTTCGATATCAAAGACGCCTTCCTTAGCGTCGTAAAAACGCAGGATGTTGATGGATGCAAGATTGCAGCTCGTGTCATCGAGAAAGGCGTATTCGCCGCACGGATTCGTTGAATTGATACGATTGTGCTTCGCGCCGACGTCACCGTCTTCGCCGGCCGGGCAGGTGTGCCAAGCGTTGAAAGTGTCATCGAATTGCGGTGCAGGATCGGCGCAGCGCCATGCGGACTGGTTGAAAATATTCCACAAATGGCGAACAGACACTTCACGGTCGACACTGTTATCACGGCGTCCGCGAAGCCATGTCGTCGCCTCCGGGAAATGATCAAGCGCCTCTACTTTGCGCATGAAATCGTCGCTAAACCGAACGGAATTGTTGGAGTTTTGTCCCGACACCGTCTGGTATGCTTCGCCATCGATGTCGGCGTCATAGCCCATTTTGGAGAGCGCGATTACCTTATCTTCCTCGTGCGCTTTCCACGTGATGAATTGCTCTATTTCCGGATGATCGATGTCGAGGCAGACCATCTTCGCGGCGCGTCGTGTCGTGCCGCCCGATTTGATCGCCCCCGCATTACGGTCGAGACCGCGAAGAAAACTCATAAGCCCGGAAGACTGACCGCCTCCGGAAAGCGCCTCACCCTCTCCGCGAATCTCGGAAAAATTGGATCCTGTGCCTGAACCGCCCTTAAAGAGCTTCGTCTCCGTTACGTACCCATCCGAAATCGAGTGAGATCCCAGCAATTTGTCTTCATAGGAAATGATGAAGCAAGCCGATGCCTGAGTGCGCGTATAGTCATCTTTTGACATCACGACCTTGCCGCTCTCTTCATCGTAGTAATAAAGCTGGTTTTGTCCGCCGGAAATTCCGTATTTCAACTTTAGACCGGTATTAAACCACTGGGGAGAGTTGGGCGCGAACATCTGCGAGAGCAAAGCATAGACCAGTTCGTCATAAAGAATTTCCGCCTCATTGCCTTGTGAGATTATGCCCTCCTCGATGAGTGCTTTCACCCAGAACAGAACGAGTCGATCAGCAACCTGCCTCATCGAGTGCTCATATCCGCGCTCATCCGGCACGCCGGCTTTTCTGAAATATTTCGAAGCGATAATATCGCAAGCCTGTTGCGAATAGTCCTTCGGAAACTCAAGGCCCCTCATATCGGTCAGAACTTTACCCGTCTTATAGTCCTTCAGCGTAACATCGACCGTTTTCCATTCAAACAAGTCAAAAACTGAACACTGACGAGTCTCTATTTCTTTAGTAAAATAACGCTTGATGATAGGTGACAGAACACTCATTCTTACGTTTCCTCTCTTACTTTTTCAACAAAAGATGCAAACTCAGGAATCTGCATCATAAACCACTTTATATTGGGTGTCAATTAAGATCTTACTACTACATCTTGTGTTTTATTATTACAGGATTGTGACATTTCAGACATAGAAACATATCATTCTTCGCTGCTTCTCTATGAAACTAAGCGATACCACCTCTCTCTGAAACCGGGATATGCCTAAATATGGCTTGTTGTCGCCACTCAGCGCGCAGTGCGGACAGCGTCTTTTCATAAACGTGCAAGGCGATGCCGTCCCATCTTATCCTCAAGCAACAAAACGACAGTGTGGTGATACAAGGGAGCTGTCTCACCGTCAACGGAGAGCAGCTATATTCGATCTTGCAAACGATCATCGTCGAAATCGCCTTTTGACAAAAAAGAGACAAAAGAGACAAATTGTAGTTTATTCTGTATAATTTTGGAAAATATTCGTTTTTGTCGTTTATAAGTAAAGCAGATTATAAGAAACACATCGTACAAAGAAGGGCTTGAATTGTGTATTGAATGAATATGGATAGGTATTCAGAGCAATTAAAAAATGCGCCGATATCTCGCCTTGGTGTTCTGCTTGTTACCGCAGCGCTCATACTCTCGCTGCCCACAATATCCGCTTGCGGAAGGGATCAATCGCTCTTAGGAACATGGGAACTTACGTCTTCTCAAGAAGAAGGCTATGTAGCAGGCATGTTGTTTGAATTTTCTTCTGACGGCACTCTTTATATCTCGGCAGGCAGTGCCCCTATTCCTTCGGAAGATCAAGCATCCTTGCGAAATATGCAGGCAAACGATCGGCTGACGTACACCACTACCCGTTCCGGCAACCTAAGGTTACTGCTTAAACTCGACAATGCTGAAACAATCTCTTTTTCCATGACGTATAACGTCGAGAAAGATCGCCTCGTTATTACAGATCGCGATAATGTTCAGCTTGTATTTCGAAGAGTCCGTTAGTGCTCCTTTTCTCTCAATCATGGACTATGTCCGGTTGGAGTCCTCTTCGGCTTGTCAGTGGTTATCGGAGTGCTCCTTTTCTCTCAATCATGGACTATGTCCGTAACAAGTTTCGGCTAATCATTCTGCTATAAAGCGTGCAGAATAATGTCCTTTGTGTTGGGAATGCCTTTCAACGTCACATGCCTTCGGTGCTAATCTTCTTTCTGCAAAGAACGCAAATGCGTGTCCTTTGTGTTGGAAATGCCTTTTAACATCACATGTCTTCGATGCTAATCTTCTTACCGCAAAGAGCGCAATATAGCGTCCTTTGTGTTGGGAATGCCTTCCAACATCACATGCCTTCGATGCTAATCTTCTTTCTGCAAAGAGCGCAATATAGCGTCCTTTGTGTTGGGAACACCTTCCAACATCACAGAAAAAAGCGCTTCTTCCAACTTTTGGCCTATCGTTTTGCCTTCATAGCCTGCGTCTAGCATATCCTGCCCATTGATGGCAAGATCTCGTAGCGTCAAATAATCACCCGAAGAAAGAATTTGGCGCGCTTTTTGTTCGATAAGATCGATGTTGTTGGCTTCGTCGTTCGATTTCTGCTCTTTAGAATCACCTTGACTACATCCTCGCTGCACCGCTATCACTTCTGCGCGACGAAGGGCGAGCGTGTCAAAAAAAGAATCCGGTTGAAGCTCGTGCAGCGCCATTAGTATCGATCGACGATCCGTTGTAATGGTCAATTTTTTTGCACCGGTCAAGCGAACGACCCGATCGATTGTCGCGTTGTCAAATCGCAGTTGTTTTAACATCGATGTCAGCCGTGCAGCATCTTCTCCAAAGTCATAGCAAAACGCGGCAAGTCGCATAACGGGATCCTTCACAACGTTTTCCAATCTCATGAGAGAGCGATCGTAAAGGCCTTTTTGCTGTAGCTCAGCGATGCCGGGAATCATCAGGCTCAATACGTTTGCGTACTGAGACATCACCTGTGATGCAGCTGACCCCTGAATCAAACGTAGCCATTCCTCTCGTATCCGTTCGCACGCAACGAAATGAAGCAAATCAGCGTGTTTTATCAACGCATCCGAACATGCAGAATCGATTTTGAATTGAAGCTCTGAACTCAGTCGAAGGGCGCGCAAAATTCGAAGCGCGTCTTCTTTAAATCGCTCTATGGGATCGCCAACGGCACGTATCACGCTTCGTTTCAGGTCAGCAAAGCCGCCGTAAGGATCTAGAAGACCGCGCTTCTCATTCCATGCGAGCGCATTAATAGTGAAATCTCGCCGAGAAAGATCTTCTTCAATCGTTTCCGAATACGTTACAGTCGTAGGGTGACGGTGATCGGCGTAAGCGCCGTCTTTTCGAAAGGTTGTCACCTCAATCGATCGGTCGCCCACAAGCACTGTGACCGTGCCGTGTTGAATGCCTGTGGGAATGACCGTAAGATCACAAAGCACGCGGTCAACCTCCTCAGGTCGTGCCGCCGTGGCTAAATCGATGTCTGACGTTTCTCTGGATAAAAAAAGATCACGAAGAAAACCGCCGACAACAAACGTTTCGAATCCTTGTGATTCAAGACGACGCATCACATTCAAAATGGACGGGTGAAGAGCTTCATACACTTTGTTCATGAAGATTTACGCTCCTCGTTCTTCGGAAAAGCAAAGGCCGCCCCCTGTTTTGGACATCAGGTTAAAGCGGCCTGTTTGTATCGATCATCACCTCTGAAGGCTTTTAACCTTGAAGCAACTGTATGTCAACGAAGTTCCTTTTTTCTAAATAAATTCAAAGAAACGATATTACAAAGGAACTAATGATTCGACGTTATCGGCGCCACAACAAATCTCGTATTTACATCCCGTCCAACAGGAGATTTGTTTCACCGCAA
>JAAZJV010000001.1 GCA_012800135.1 Clostridiaceae bacterium
ATGGTCGGAGTGACAAGACTTGAACTTGCGACCTCTTGCACCCCAAGCAAGCACTCTAGCCACCTGAGCTACACCCCGATCACCATGTGATGATAGCCTCAGAAGGCTGAAGTGTCAAGCGATAAAGGATTTGATGAGGTTATTTATGATCATTCACATAGCAGGAACGAAAAGAAAGCGTTCCAACAGGTGCGATCCGATGTGAGGCACTTTTTGCACACAAGCGTTGCTGATCGTGAAGTGTCAAGAAATGAAGGATTTGATACAATACACGTTACACGGCGTTAGTATCGTGGAAAGTTAATAAGTATGTGTTCCGAGAGCCAAGAAAAGGATAATAATTTCTAGGACGTTCGGTTAAGTAATATGTACGTGTACCGGGAGCAAAAAGATTGAAAACGAATCACACGTCTTGCAGAATGATAAAAAATAAGGACGATAGAGCGCCTTTATTTAACGTTCGACGTTTCTTCACGGCACGTGTTATGCCGCTGTTGGTGACGTGCCTAATTCTTATGTGTTCGACGGGATGTACAGAAGATACAAACAAGCACAATGTGATGACGGAGCCCTCTTTGCCAACGGTACCGGGAGATATTTCGGTGACATTGCCTGAGCCGCATTTCCCGAATGACAGCGACTTGACACTGCGTATTGCGGTGCATATGGAAATGAATATGAATCCTCTGATGCCAAAGCACACTGATACTCGAGCGATCTTTTCTTTGGTGTATGAGCCTTTGGTGCGTATGAATGCCGATGGCAGAATGGAGCTCGTTTTGGCGGAGTCGGCAGACTTTAATGCGTCGTTCGACATGCTCCGCATAAAAATTCGTAATCAAGCTGTTTTTCACGACAACAGTTCGGTGCGTGCAGAGGATGTGCGTGCATGTTTGCTCGAAATTATTCGTCAAGTTACGGGAAAAACCCCGGGTTCACTTACGTCTCCTGCTGCTCTTTTTGCGGGGGAAGTCAGCCTGCCTTCAGAATCAGATCATGAACCATTTGAAACGTCATCTCAGAATACGGAGCAGAGTGACGACGAAACAGAAAAAACGGATGACTTTGGGCAAGAGACAAATGATGACAGTGCAGAACGGGATGACGCAGAGAATGAAATCGATGATATCGACTCCTCTAAGACGGACGGTACACCTTCCGTAACGGACCCTAAATCCGGAACACAGGTAGCACTTCATGACATTGTGACGGAAACGACGTTCATGGAAGGTTTTGAAAGTCAAAGAACGTTGACATTGTCTCAGAAAGGCGGTTTTGATCCTGCTGAATATTCTACGCTTTATCAATATCGAACGCGAGCACTTGCCAATATCGCTTCCGTTTCAATTGAAGAGGGTTTTCTCTACCTTGGTTTTCACGTGCCGGATCGCGACGCCGCGCAATACCTGACGTTTCCTGTTATACCTGAATCCTTTGTGAATAATACAATATCGCTTTCCATTCCGGGAAGCGGTGAATGGATGATCAGGCCGGGCGATTTTCGTGGACACTTTTCACTTCATCGCGTGTCTTCAGGAGAGGGAGTTTCTAAAATTGACGTCATTCCCTATGACGATATATCGGATGCTGCGCGTGCCTTCGATGAGGGAAGCATTGACCTGCTTTTCATGGACGAAACAACAGCGCCGCTTTACGTGGATCGAAGCCGCATCCGAAAACAGCAGTTCGAGGCACCAGGTTATACATCACTTTATTTCTCAGGACAAAAAGAGTCCGCCATCGAAGCCCGTGACCGCTTTAGACTGGCTTTGACTGAACACTCCGCCACAAAAAATGAATTGGCAGCTCCACACGAAAGCGCGGCATACCCGATCCTTAGGGGCGACTGGCGTCTTTTCGGTTCGATTGAAATCTACGCAGGTCATGAATCGACCGCATCGTGGACGACTTTTGAAAAAGACGACAAAACGCTTCCTTTTGTGTTATTAGTCCCGGAAGGATATTATCCCGCTCGTCTGATCAATCGGCTTGAACCTCTTTTTCTTCTGCAAAATTTTGAGTTGGAAGTCAAAGTAGTTCCGAAGGAGGATTGGTTCGAGACATTGCAGGAAGGCGACTACGACGGTGCGATTTTGACCGATTTCGCTTTAGGTGCTTTGGATCCGGTAGATTGGCTTGACAGTCTTGACGAGGCGGGACTTTGGTCATGGCGCGAACACACAAATACATCCTCGGTTGCGATTCTCGAATCGTTATCGTCGTGCCCCGTTATTTCTGAAAAGATGTCTCCTGAAATGCGGGACGCGCGTTACATCACTGCTCTCAAGGATGTGTTTGAGACCGTGCCTGTGATCGTTATAGGAGGACTTGATACGATGGTATGGTATGGTAGCGATGTTCGAGGCACAATGTCGGGGACGTGGAACACACCATTTGAAGAAATAGAAAGGCTTACTATATGGAGACCTTGATCATTTTAGCGCTCATTGCATTCGATCAGCTCACAAAAGGTTTAGCTGAACGCCTGATTGGCACGGGCAACAGCGTCACGATCATCCCCGGTTTTTTCGATCTGACCTGTTCATACAATACCGGTGCTGCTTGGGGTTTGCTGTCTAATAAGACATGGGGCATTGTCGTTTTGTCGCTGATATCATTTTTGGTGATGGCTTTTCTCATACATCGTCTGCGTTTTGCCACAGGATGGAAAGCGAGAACGGTCTTGGTGATGCTCATTGCCGGAAGTGCCGGAAATTTGATCGATCGTCTGCGTCTCGGCGCCGTGGCAGATTTCCTTACGTTTACGTTCGGATCATATAAATTTCCTTCATTCAACTTTGCCGACAGCTTGATCACGGTGGGTGCAATCTTGTTAGTTATCTTTACGATTCAGAATCTCCCGTTTCTCAATAACATTTTCGGTTTACCGAAAGATACAAAAACCTCTCGGAGAAGAAAAAAATCACGATGACTCGCTTGCAAGATCAACATTCGACTGAGCGAATACATACATTCAACGTGATACCTGAGGAAGAGGGAAAACGTTTGGATCGTTTGCTTGCGGATCGTTTCCCGGACATTTCACGCGAACGATGGAAACGCGCGATAGAAGAAGGCGACGTGAAAACATCGAAAAAAAAGGTCGCTTCATCTTACAGACCGGCATTGGGGGAAACCATCACTTGTCGTCTGCCTGAGCTGAAAGAATCAAGCCAGCCTGTGCCTGAATCCATCGAGCTTTGTGTGCTTTACGAGGACGAATGGCTCGCTGCGATAGATAAACCTGCGGGAATGGTCGTTCATCCCGCTCACGGTCATGCCTCAGGGACGCTGGTGAACGCCATTTTGCACCGTTATGGAAAAAAACTTGCCGCCGACCGAGATCCTGTTCGTCCTGGCATTGTACATCGCTTAGACCGCGATACGTCGGGGGTAATGATTGTTGTCTTTGATGACGCAGTTCGTCGTGCAATGCAGCGCCTTTTTCGTCAACATGAAGTGGAGCGCGTATACGATGCGATCGTTTGGGGAGATTTTACCGCACCTCGCGCTGTGATTGAATTGCCCATCGCTCGAAGTGGAGTCAACAGGAAGAAAATGGTTGTCCGAGAAGACGGCAAACCTGCTATAACAGGTGTTGAAAAAATCGACGGCAACGGCCAGATATCGCATCTTCAATGTAAATTAGTGACGGGAAGGACGCATCAGATTCGTGTTCATCTTTCGCACATTGGCCATCCGGTGATAGGAGATCCTCTCTATGGCGGATGTCGTGGAGCGGGAAAGTGGCCATCTCAGTTGCTTCATGCCTCAAGACTTTCATTCATTCATCCTGTTACTAAAGAAATGATCTCCTTTGAAAGTCCGCTCGCCGAGCGCTTTAAGCCTTATCTTGATGAGATTGATATGTCTCATCAAAACCACACATGAAAGTTACACACAACAGAATAATGTTAACCTTTACAAATAGCTATTTAGGCGAAATATAGAAATAGATAATAACCTCCATACTCCATCATCAAAGAAAACGAGCTCGAAACGAAAAAAGACCTGCCTTGGCAAAATGATATTTTCTGTGTCGTCATCATTTAGCTTGATAAAACAAATACGATTTATGAGGACAAAAGGAGCGCTTTTGCGGTATCCTATGAATATGGTGAGCAAACGCTGGTATTCCATCATCACGGTGCTGCTATCTGTGGCATTCGGCCTCTTTTTAGGATACTTCCTAGTGCAAGGAAGGGTTTTATTTCGTGTGAAAGATAGCAACGCGATCGCAATCTCTGATTTGCGCGCCGAACTATCGGTGGAAAAGGCTAAATACGAGCAGTTGGCGACTCGTCAACAGGAGTTGGAATTGCGCAAACGAACGTTACTTCAAATCGATAGTGACAATCCTTCTAATGAGGCACTTTATGAGGCATGGAGAGAATATGCGCTCCTTTCCGGGATGACAGATGTTACAGGTTCCGGCATTCGTTTAACACTGGACGATAAACTCAATTACGATCCCTTAACAGACCCGATAGAATCTCTCATACATGATACTACCGTGACTTATGCCATGAATCTGCTTTGGGCAGCCGGTGCGCGCGCGATGACGCTGAACGGGACACGCATGACTGCTGTATCGAACATCTCATGCGTCGGCCCAACAATCCTTAGCTATGATGTGCGGCTGATGCCGCCTTATGAGATTGAAGCGATCGGACCGGCAGATAGCATGCGGCAGGCGGTCGAAAGCGATTCCTGGTTTGCCCGTTTGCGGCAGAAGGAAATTGGTGTCCGCATAACTCTTTCCGAGGAGGCTTCGCTGATATTGCCTTCCTTCTCAAAAACACATGATTTTCGAGCATATATGGATCTCCTGATTCCTATAGAAGAGTCGTAATTGAAAGAAGGTCTTTAATGAATGACAAGAAGAATACGAGAAATCCGACGAAACTGACGCGATATGTAACCGTCGTCGCGGTTGGCTTGATCGTTGGTCTTGTGGCGGCGCTCTTGATGAAAACATTAAACGCATCAGCGGTGAGTGATAAAAGTTATCAGGATTTACAGAACTCAATTATCGAATACCAACGCAAGAACGAAGAGTTGAATAAACGAAATGTGCATCTTTATGAATATATTCGTGAGTTAGAGGGCGATTTGGCTAGCGGAAAAGGCGGTGAGAGCTATTTAAGGATCGTTGAAGAGAAGGAACAATATGCTATTTTTGCAGGGCTTCGTTCTGTTCGCAATAAAGGCGTATCGATCACATTGACTCCAATGTCCGGATATAAAATGCAGGATCTTGTCATTCAGCAGTTCGTGAACGAGCTTTCGGCTCTCGGTGCGCAAGCTATGTCAATCAATGATGAACGCAAAGTTGCAACGACAGAAATTCGAGCAAATCAGGACTCTATCATTATCAATGGTGTTGCGTACAGCCGCGAATCACCATTTGAGATCAAAGCGATCGTACCGCCTGCGAAAATTGATACATATATTGTTCCTTATCTGGAAACGGTCGCAGGCAACCTTCGCGCGCAAATCGGCGATGAAGCTATGGCCATTTTGGTTCGAAGCGAGCCTTCTGTCACCATTCCCGCGTTGGAAGAAGACCGCATCGCTTATCAAAAAGAATTGCTGTTGCCGGTTGAATAGCCATTATGTCCGGGCGATTAGGTGTGTTAAGAACTTGTCACTTTTTATTCGGAAGTAGAATGCATTGCTAAAGTCAATACGAAAGAATGGATGGCATAGGTGTAATTATGAGCTATGACGTGACCTGCATTAACATAATAGGGATAGCAAGGGGAACACATTAAGGAAGTAAAGAGGAAAAGATCAACGGATGAAAATGAATCCTTCTATTTATGAACATTATATTGAACTAGACAGCCCGGACGAGGGGATTGCACTGCTAGGCGCATTTAACTCCCACGCTACGCTGGTAGAACAAACACTTTCAGTAACTTGCGATTCCGCGCCCGGCGGCATGGTTATACACGGCTCGGATCGAAAAAATGTCGAAACAGCAGCTCGGATTTTTAAAAAAATGCACACACTCTGCCAAGGATCAACACCTGTTACAGAGCAACTTGTGCGTTATCTTATCGACGCTTCCGTTGCGGGCAAACTGTCCGAAGCAGAAAAGTTCACTCCCAATCTTCTTCTTACTAACGCAAAAGGACGTCCGATTATAACGAAGACTATGGGACAAAAAGCGTATGTAGATGCGATCGCCTCACATGAATTAACGTTTGCCATAGGGCCTGCCGGAACAGGAAAAACGTATCTAGCTGTTGCGATGGCCGTCAAGGCTTTTCGCGCGCATGAAGTATCACGGATCATTCTCACGCGACCGGCGATTGAGGCCGGAGAAAACTTAGGCTTTCTTCCGGGCGATCTTCAAAGTAAAGTTGACCCTTATATGCGCCCGATTTACGATGCTTTGCAAGATTTTTTAGGATTTGAAGTGTATCAGCGACATCTCGAACGTGGCGAAATCGAGATTTCACCGCTGGCATATATGCGTGGAAGAACATTGAATGACGCATTTATTATCCTTGATGAAGCGCAAAATACAACGCGTTCGCAGATGAAGATGTTTCTCACGCGTATTGGTTACAACGCGCGCGCTGTGGTCACTGGTGACATCACGCAGATTGATCTTCCAAGACGGCACATGAGCGGACTTGCGGAAGCGGCTGATCTTCTGAAAGCCTTGGAAGGTGTGACACGTGTGACGCTCACAGATCGCGATGTCGTTCGTAATCCCTTGGTGCAGCGAATTATTCGCGCATATGAAAAAGATGCGGCAAAACGTGCGTCGAGGGCACGTCATCGTACATAATACTGTTAAACAACAGCTTCAAGAGGGCGAATATGATGGATAAAAAATCGAACATGAGGCAGAAGGAAAAACAAAAAGGACGATCCCTGCATAAAAATGTAGCGACGACACTCACTGTTTTCGGACTGATCGTTGCTGCCATCATTACCGTATTCATCGGTTCGACTCCTCATAAATACGATCTTCAAATCGGAGATATCAGTGTATATGACATTTCTGCGCCGCGTGATATCGCAGACAAGTCTGAAACGATGCGCCGTGCGCTGGTTGCGCGCTCACAAGTGCCGAATGTCATGATTCGTTCCGAGGAAAAAAGCGACACATCCATCGATGAGATTCGTGTCCTGCTATCTCTCGCTTCAGATTGCCGCAACGATTTGTATGGATTCGAGACAGTAAGTCCGGATCCGGAATCGACTTCGACGGAGGAAACTGAGGCGGGAACGTTCACAATTGCACGCGCGCCGGATAATCATGAAATTGAGTTGGCAATCTCGACATTAATTTCAGATCTCAGCCAAAAAGAGGGGATCATTCTGCCGTCGGGCGATGCCGATCTTCTGATACGAATGAGTGAAGAGCGGTTTAGAGCGCTCAACAATACGATTATGACCGAAGCGCGAGTTATTTTGTCGGAGACATTGGATGAGGCGGCGTTACAACGTGCAATCGCGTCTTCTGTTGAACACATGCAAAGCATCGCAACCTTTTTTAAAGACGACGCCTTGCTTGCCGGACGTTTGTTAAATCTGACACTACGGCCGAATGTGGAATTTAATGAGGAGGCGACGGAAAAAGCCCGTACTGCGGCGTATGACCGCGTAATGAATGATCCGGTTATGGTCAGCCGAGGCACCCGCATTTTAAGCCAAGGCGATGTGATTACGCCGGAGATCATGTCAATGCTCAATGATCTCAATATGACAAAATCAGCGTCGTTTGACTGGGCACGGCTCGGGGGCATCGCCGGTTTGACGTTGCTTTGTACGATTATTGCCGCGTTGTTTTTTAGGCGCTACATCTCCATTTTGGGCGATCAGCCTTCGCGCAGTGTAATCGCATTGTCGTTAACGACGCTTCTTCCGTTGCTTATGTCGGCTTATCTGGCTCGTAATTTTCCGCTTGCGCCTCCGGTGTATTTTACAGCTGTAGTTGTGACGGCCTATTTTGGTTTTCGAGCAGCGATTTTTACGACATCGCTTCTGATCATTCTCATTATGCCGATGGCATCTTTTCATCCGTCTTTCCCGATCGTCGGAATTATAGGCTGTATGGTCGCGTCACTTTTCACTCAAGGATCGAGACGACAAGACAATTATGCCCACATCATTGTCGGAGCCTCTCTGGCAACGGCGTCAGCAGCGCTTTTGATGGGCATCCTCCAAAAGGAATCTGCATCGCTTTTAGTTTCAAACATCTTGCAGGCGACATTGTCCGGAGGCTTATCGGTCATCGCTGCCATCGGCATTATGCCGCTATTTGAACTCATCTTTAACACGGTATCTCCTTTACGTTTAATTGAGTTGTCGCAACCGGGTCACCCACTGATGAAACGTCTTTTTGTCGAGGCGCCCGGTACCTCACAACATTCAATGATGGTTGCGAATTTGGCGGATACAGCGGCTGAGGCCATTGGAGCTAATGCCATGATCGCTCGTGTCGGCGCATATTTCCACGATGTGGGCAAGCTTGAGAACCCCATGATGTTTACGGAGAATCAAACGGGGGCAAATCCCCACGACCAGTTGACGCCGTTGGAGAGTGCTCGGATCATCACACGACATCCGGAAAACAGTTACACGCTTGGTCGAAAGTACAGATTGCCGTTGCCGCTACTAAAAATAGCAAACGAACATCACGGATCAACAGTTCTTCAATACTTCTGGCGCAAAGCCTGTCGTGAGGCTGAGATGAAAGGTTTGCCACCTCCGTCGATTGATGCTTTCCGTTACCGAACACCTCTTCCAAGTTCGCGCGAATCTGCGATTGTGATGCTGGCTGACTCGACGGAAGCGGCGATGAGATCGGAAGGGATCAACAAGCTAGATGCAGCAGAGAAATTGATTCGGAACGTCGTCAAGGTGAAGATTGACCAAGACCAACTGAAAAATTCAGGGCTTTCTTTTGCCGATATTGAAAAAATCATTCATTCCTTCCTCCAGATTTATGCCGGACATTTTCATGAGCGTATTGCCTACAGTGAACAAAATAAAACGTCTGTTCCGGATCCTGAAAGAGACTCTTCCGGCATGAAGGACACTTTTGTAAAAGAGACAACTATGCCCATGCATGTCGTCATCTCCGAAAATGATGAACAGACAGCGCCTGAGCGCAAGGATATAACAGCGCCTGTACGTGTTGTGACTTCAGTTGATAATTTTCAGGAAACAACTGAAATAACTGACAGAGGGATACCTGTTCGCGAGTTTGACCAAGATGACTTTATAGAGAAAGTGGCTGAGCGCAAAAATATAACAGCACCGGTACGCGTCGTCATTCCTAGAGATGGGATACAGGCTGGGACAGAGCAAATTGATAGAACAATGCCTTCTCGCACAGTGAACGCTGATGATAATGTACTAGAAGAAGCTGAACGCAAAGAAAAAACCATGACGGTACGCGCCATAACTCCAGGTGACGGCACACAGTCTCTGGTTGGGCTTAAAGACAGAATGACACCTATACGCATCGTTACAGAACGCAGGAAAAAGAAGAATGATAAGGATGATTGACGTACGATGCTATAATTGTCAAAGAGCATATGGCGCTCGGGAGCTGTTTCCCGTCATTCGGGAAACAGCTGAGTACGTTCTCTATTCGTCTCCTTTTATTAGACGGCTTTTAGAAGAAGGCATCGGCGTTTGTATCGATGTGACAACGGTTGGACCGCGCATCATGCGCAAGATTAACCGGGAGCAGCGCAGTGTCGATGCTTTGACGGATGTACTGTCGTTTCCGGCACATAACATGCGAGAAGGCGCACTGGAAAAACCGCTAGATCCTTGGCAAACATTTGCTCCGGATGATCGCTCCGCGCTTTACCTTGGAGAACTTGTCATATCGCCTGAACGAGCGGCAGAACAGGCAAAAAATCTCGAACATACATTAGAGCGGGAACTGATGTTTCTTACTATCCACGGTGTCCTTCATCTTCTCGGTTTCGACCACGAATGTGAGGAAGATGCATTGACCATGGAAGCCTTGCAACGTCAACTGATACGTGGTTTGGAGGAAGTTCCTTCCGGTTTTGTGGCACTTTGCGGTCGGCCGAATGTCGGGAAATCGACTCTTCTTAACCTGCTTTCGGGACGGACACTCGCTATCGAATCTCCCAAGCCTCAAACGACACGACATGCAATCCGCAGTGTTCTTTTCTTTGATGACGCCGAGATTGCATTTCTAGATATGCCCGGTCTACACAAGCCTAGCAATGCACTCGGTCGTGCCATGATGAAGACGGCTATGCAA
>JAAZJV010000077.1 GCA_012800135.1 Clostridiaceae bacterium
ATTCGCTTTCACTTTCGTCCGGATCGGCGAAAAGGCCAAGCCCCTTGTGACGAAGGAGCGGCATCGCTGATTCGCGCCACACGGTGTCTACAAGTGAGCGTGACCATTCGTTAAAGGCGGCTTTTCTTCGCGCGTCTGACGGAAGTGGGGCAAAACGTGCGCCTTCCGGCACATCCGACACATCCGAAACAAAATCAGCAGGTTCTTTCTCGAGAGATACCGGCTTCTTCCAGTCGCAGATGACGACATCGTCGCGAAGCGGAGTGAAGCGGGATACACTTTTCTTATGCGCAATGCCTTTTTTCTCATCTTGATAGTAAATTGTCAAATACCCTGCAAGATGGGGTCTGTAAAGATCGCCCGGTCTGCCCGGCAGAAAACCGACCGAAACGCCGCTTGGTACCGTTTGCGGATTTAATGACTGAGGCGTTGTTGAAACGTCTACTTGCTCAATAGTACGGATTGACGACGGTGCGATCGCCTGATCTGTCGTTCGAGGTGAAACCGGAATATCGGAATCCGCACGTTTTTGTTGTGATGTCAGAAGGCGAATTTGCTCACGCGTTAGCGGACCAGCGAGATAGGACATGCAAAAGCGTGTTTTGAAGAGGGCGGGACGTTTTTCGCCGGCAGACCGCATAAGGAACTCGCGCGGCTTCAGGCCGGCGATCAGCGACTCAAGCTCGGACGAGGACATGCCGTCTAAAGCTTCATCGGCCATTCCTTCCAATAGGCGTTTGCGGTCGCGCTCTGTCGTTAAACGTCCGACAAACCACGTTCCGATGTTGCTCAATCCCTTGTAATCGATGTCTCCGGGGTTTTGTGTTGCGAGCACGATGCCGAGCCCGTACGCGCGGGCCGTCTTAAGAAGCGTAAGCAGCGGCTGCTTTGACGGAGGCTTTGCCACAGGCGGGAAGTAGCCGAACACCTCATCCATGTAGAAGAGCGCTCTTAGTGAGGACGTTCCCTGTTCTGTTCGCATCCACGTAACAAGCCTATTTAACAGAAGCGTTACGAAAAACATGCGTTCCGCGTCCGGCAGGTGCGCAATGCTCAAGATTGAGATTTTCGGACGACCTTCCGGAGTATATAGAAGGCTGTGGATATCGAACGGTTCGCCTTCAAGGAAAGCGGAAAATGACGGAGAAGCAAGAAGATTGTTGAAACGAAGCGCTAGTCCGAAGCGGTCTTTTTCCGGCAGATATGTCTCAATATCCATGACGCCGATTGTTTTGATGGGCGGCGTGCTGATCCAGCTGATCAACGAGGCCAAGTCAAAATCACGCCCCTCCAGCCAAGCTTTTCTTATTAAAATTGTGAGAAAAACGTGTTCGCGACTAGTCACCGGATCAGCGTCGATGCCGGCAAGATGGAGCAGGCTCGTCGCCGTCGTTGACACAACGCTTTGGAAGAGTTCCGTGTCCTCAAGGATGGCGTCGGCGGGCTTTTGGAATATGCCTTGAAGGGATAGGGGACGGCCGAAAACACCGCCAGGCGTGTAGAGCATGAATTCTGTATTTTGCCGCATCGCTCGGATGCGATCGCCGCTTTGCATCGTTGAAGCAAGTCCTTCGCGCCATAGAGCAGCTTTTTTCTCAGCGAGTTGCTCGACTGTTAAGCCTTCCCTCGATGCCTCTTCCGGATGAACCCACGGCACAAAATCCGATGGAAGAAGATCCGGAAAGGAAAGCAAAAGGTTTCCCATGTCGCCCTTGGGATCGACGACAATCGCCGGAATGCCGTCCATTGCGGCCTCTTCGAGAAGACAAATGCCAAGTCCGGTCTTTCCGCTTCCTGTCATGCCGACGCACATCGCATGCGTCGTAAGATCGCGCGAATCAATCACCATATAATCAGCGCGTCCATCTCCGTCGGTGTCGCGGTTTTCCGTCCCGATATAAAACACGCCCAACTTCTCAAATGTTCCCATCATTAAACTCCTAATTACTTCAACGGCGCCGGCGCATATAGTCGTTTCAACTAACTAATTCAACGGTGCCGGCACTTTTAGCCGCTTCTTCTAACGACTCCAACGGCAACAAAACTTTTAGCCGCTTCAGCTAACGACCACGACGGCAGGCCACAAAGCTTATAGCCACTTCTTCTAATGACTCAAACGGTGCCGGCGCTTTTAGCCGCTTCTTCTAACGACTCAAACAGTGTCAAAGCTTTTGACCGCTTCAGCTAACTATTCCAAAGGCAACAAAGCTTTTGGCCGTCTCAATTAACAATTCCTAGCGCTTCCAATTCGTCAAGGTCAGGGTGGCAGCGTATAGGCTCACCACCGGCACGAAGCGCATTCACGACATCTTTAAGGCCGCTGCCTGTGCAAATACATGTTACTGATTCATCACTCTTGATAACGCCAAGTTCCACCGCGCGACGTACGCCAGCAAACGCCGTTACACCGGCAGGTTCGCCGAAGATACCTTCTTCACGTCCCATCGAGCGCATCGCCTCTAATATATCTTCATCCGGTACGGCGATCCATTCGCCATGTGATTCAGCGACTGCGCGCAAAGCCTTGACAGGATTCCGCGGGATGCCGACTGAAATCGAGTCGGCGAGCGTGTTTTCTTCTGCAGGTTTCAACGGCTCATTGGCGCGTGCCGCGTCAACGAAAGGTGAACACCCCGTCGATTGAACACCGAGAATCTTCGGTATCCGATCTATAAAGCCGAGTTTATGCAAATCGCGGAAACCGTTGTAGACACCGCCGATGGTGCAGCCATCTCCGACAGAGACGGCGACCCAGTTCGTCAGGTCAAAGTTGAGCTGCTCCGCGATTTCGAAGGACGCTGTTTTCTTGCCCTCAATCATGACGGGGTTGATGCCGGCATTTCGGTTAAACCAGCCGTATCGATCGATGGCGGCTTTTGACAAATTGAAGGTATCACGGTAATCGCCAATGACAGAAATAACGCGTGCACCAAATACGAGCATCTGTGCAAGTTTCCCTTGCGGGGCGCGCTCCGGGACAAAAATTACAGATTTGAGCCCAACTCTTGCGGCGTTGCCGGCACAAGAGGACGCCGCGTTGCCGGTCGACGAACACGAGATCGTGTCATAGCCGAGCTCGCACGCTTTCGCGACCGCGACGCCGCTGGCACGATCCTTAAAAGACGCTGTCGGATTGAGGCCGTCATCTTTGATGTAAAGTGCCTTTAGCCCAAGTTCATCACCCAAACGAAGCGAACGGTAGAGCGGCGTCCAACCAACACGCAGAAACGAAGAAAAATCACGATCTTCAAGCGGCAAAAATGCTTTATAACGCCAGATGCTGTTGTTGTGATCAGCCGTCAGACTTTCTCGGCTTACCTTTTTGGAAATGACATCGTAGTCGTATTCAATATCGAGGATACCCTTCTCTCCACATGCCGGACACGTCAGCATTTCCTCTTCATAGGGGTAAAATCGGTGGCATAAGGTGCACGTATAACCTGTCACGTGCGGAAGATCGGACTTCGCTTTGATTGGTCTTTTTTCTGTCATTTTAAGAACATCCTCCCTGAATGTTTTTGTTGTCCTTGTTAACCGTTCTTGATTCGAAAATAACGTGTGACAATGTCAGCATATAGTGCAAGCATTGTCCTTGATTCGAAAATAACGTGTGACAATGTCAGCATATAGTGCAAGCATTGTCCTTGATTCGAAAATAACGTGCGACAATGTCAGCGTATAGTGCAAGCATTGCCCTTGATTCGAAAATAACGTGTGACAATGTCAGCGTATAATGCAATCATTGCCTCGGACAAGGTGTGCGAAAATCAGTTAATCTTGTGTTATTCAGTTTATCACAGGAGGCTTGTTCAAGCCTTGTAGGACTAAGCAAAACAGTTGTGCTTCTGACGATTAATAAATTAGATTTATAGTCAATAATTATGGAAAGATAATAGGTCGTTTACCTTATATCTATATGCTAAAATAATGTATATGAGTACGACATACGTGTTACAAGCTAGACTACGTTGCGATGAAAACAGCGGATATTCCCACCGCGAGAGTGGAGAATGTGATGACGGCATCGGGTTACGTCGCCATGAATTTGGCGAGTGTGCAGCCGAGGCTTTAACCGCGTTGTACATAATAGATTGGTTGTTGCGACGACTTAAGGTGACGTCCATGAATTGTTAAACGACATGGAATGAGACGTTGATCCTCCTCTAGCCTGCCGCGATCAATTGAGCGACAGGCTTTTTTTAGCAAAAAAGCCGACATGATGGAGGTGCGGATATGATCGATACGCGTTATAACGAAAGCGAGATCAAACAGCTCGAATATTATCTCGAACAACGTGATTTCAAGTCTCTAATAGCTGCGTTGCGCGAGGAGCACGAAGTCGACGTCGCAGATTTTATGGAGATACTTCCCGACGACAAGACTGCGTTTGTCTTTCGCATGTTGCCAAAAGAAATGAGCGCTGACGTTTTCGCGAACCTTGAACCGGAAACTCAACAGCGTGTTGTTGAATCCTTCAGTGACGCAGAAACAACCTCGATGCTGAACGATCTCTTTATTGATGATGCTGTCGACTTCATTGAGGAAATGCCGGCGAATATGGTGAATCGACTTCTACGCCTGACACCTCCTGAAAAGAGAAAAATCATCAATCGCTACCTGCAATATCCGGAAGATTCTGCGGGTAGCATTATGACGTCGGAATACACGCGGTTGAAAAAAGATATGACGGTCGCTGACGCGATTGCGCATCTCAGGGAATTCGGTGAAGATCGCGAGACTATTTACACCTGTTACGTCACCGATGATTTCAGGATATTGGAAGGTGTCATCTCGGTGCGCAGTCTCCTTCTTTCAAACGATGCGGAAGTGATTTCCGACATTATGCAAAAAGAAATCATCTTTGCCACAACGGACATGGATCAAGAGGAAGTCGTTCAGAAGATGCACCGCTACGATCTTCTGTCACTTCCTGTCGTTGATCGGGAGAATCGGCTCGTAGGCATTGTCACGGTTGACGACGCCGTTGATATCATCCAAGAAGAGGCCACAGAAGACTTTGAGAAAATGGCCGCGATGTCGCCTTCTGAACGGCCGTACTTGAAAACGCCTGCATGGATTCTCGGAAGAAAAAGGATTGTCTGGTTGCTTTTCCTTATGTTGTCCGGCATGCTCAACGGTTTGATTTTGCAGTCAAACGAAGCCGCCTTCATTGCCTATCCATTACTCGTTTCCTTCATTCCGATGCTCACGGACACGGGCGGCAACGTCGGTTCACAGACAAGCACACTGATGATCCGTGGTATGACGCTCGGAGAAATTAAATTCTCGGATATCTTTAAAGTTATTCGAAAAGAGACAGCTACCAGCCTTATGATGGGTTTGATATTGGCCGGCATCAACTTTCTTCGCGTCTTTTTACTGGACGGCAGCCTCATCGCTGCGATCATTCTTTCACTGTCGATGATGGTCACCGTCTTTATCGCCGCTTTCATTGGAGGTGTTTTACCGCTCGTTGCCAGCAAACTGAAAGTGGATCCCGCCATCATGGCTGCACCGCTCATCACGACCATCGTTGACGCAATCTCGCTATTCATCTACTTCGGCATTGCAAGAGCACTGCTGCTGATATAGTTGAATTCTAATAAAAAAGATGATTTACCAAAAGACCTTTTTTTCACCATGTGTCAGCTGAGGTGCGCCGGGAATATATTGGATAAACTCCACGCGGTAACCGTTTGGGTCTATGCACCACACTTGCATGTTGCCGTCACGTACCTTTGTAGCACGTCCAGTCACAGTGACGCCATATGTATCTAGGCGCTCTTCGATAGCATGGATATCACTGACTCCGAGACATAGGTGGTTGCGACCAAGCTTGGTCCCTAACGGGAAATCGGCTCGTGGATAGAAGAGCTCCACGCAAGTGCCGTTCGGATACTGTACTGTCACAATCCACGGAGTACCTTTCGGCTCTTCAATTTCCATGATGACGCGTCCGCCTAAAACTTCGCTGTAAAACCATATGCTTTTATCCATATCTCGGGTGGAAATGCCTGCATGAATAATCCCGTCGACCATGTTGTTTCTCCCGTAAGCTCTATACATCCACTCGATATTTTGCCACGGTGTCTTCCCTCAGACGTATACCGAGTCCTGGACGCTGGGGCATGTGGACGTATCCATCAGCAGCCACAGTTATCGGCTCCTCAAGCAGCTCATCACGCAAAGGATAAACATTGCGATCAAGTTCTAGAATGCCGCCATTGTTGATGGAAGCCAGGAAATGCATATTTGCCACTAGACAGAACGCAGAGGAAAACACGTGTGGAAGACACGGCAGGTTGAATGCAGCTGCCAGATTAGCAATTTTTATGCATTCGGTGATACCGCCACTCCAAATCACGTCAGGTTGCACGATATCGACAGCATGGCGACGAATGTATTCACGGAAATTGAACAGACCCACCTCGCTCTCGTAGCCGGCCACAGGCATATCCAATGCAGCTGCAAGCTCTACCGATCCGTCGATGTTGTCTAGGTGCAGGGGCTCCTCCAGCCAGAACACGCCCATTTTTTGGAACTCACGTCCCATCTGTATGGCAGTGTACGTGTTCCAAGTATTATTCGCATCCACCATCAGCTTTGCACCGTAACGGTGAGCTACCTTGCTGCAAGCCTCTACTCGCTCAAGATCTTCTTCCAGAGAGTAGTTGCACTTATTAGCTTCAATCATGTTGGGCAGTGGTGACAGAAACACCTCGGGATTTCGCCCGACTTTGATTTTTGCATATTTGAATCCTTGTTCGTAATAGCTTTCCACTTCATTTGCGAGAGCCTTGGTATCCTTGGATTGTGAGAAAAAACCGGAGCTAGCGTAGGGTAGTAATTTGTCGGTATAGCCTCCCAATAACTTGTATACCGGCAAACCGGCTTTTTTGCCCAATATGTCCCACAGTGCCACATCGATACCGCTCATAGCGGAAATAATGATGCCTCCGCGACCATGTTGACGAGTGCGGTCGAACATCTTTTTCCACACACGCTCAATATTGGTGGCGTCTTCTCCGATAACAATAGGGGCGAGCTCATTTTCAACGATGAATTTTGTGCTTTCGGGCGGTCCTCCGAAAGAGGCCGCTTCGCCTATACCCTCGATACCTTCGTCTGTTTTCACCGTTACGATAACCGCGTTGCGTGCGGAAAAGTAATTTTGCGCATCAGCAATTGACTCATCATACTCGTAGCGCAAAATCATAGCAGATACGTCAGTTATTTTCATTTCATCCCTCCACACTATGTGTATGTGTAGTTATATCTATTTTGTTTGAGTCAGACCAGTTAGTACGCGTCCATAAGTGATGTCTACAATCACTTTATGCTACTCTGTCTTCTGTCGGCAGGGTTTATGTACGTCTGCATTGACAAAAAGGCGACATAAACGCATATGATGCTGAGTTGACACTGAAAATGCTCTGCCAAAGCATACGAAACTCTCATTATCAGAAATTATCCGAAAATAGAAGAATACGATGCCTGTATTAGATTAAAGCGTAACGGCATTACAACCAAGCTGTCAGCTGCTCTATTCCGGATTCGACGCTAGTGAGCACAGGTACGGTCAAATCGGTTAAGCGCTCAGCTATAAAAGCCATTGTTGCCTGTGCCAGCACGATAACGTCGTAGTCTTCGGCGGCCTTACGAGCCGCTTCTTCAATCAGAGCATCGTGTCGTTCTTTATCACCCTGTACGTTCAGTGCTTCAAACGCGCCTTCTACTAAAATCACGTCGGTTTGCACGTCACGACCCATCCGAGAAGCAGCCGCACGGGCGGCGTCGCTCGAAGCCTTGCGCGTGGTGCGAGCGGTGATGATGAGTGCTATTTTCTCTCCACTTTGAACAGCTTTTTCCAGCATGGGTTCGTCAATAGTGATAAACGGGATGTCCACAGCTTTGGCGGCCTCAGCCACGGCACCACCCAAGGTGGTACACATGCAAACTGCAGCCACGGCGCCTTGTATTTGGGCGTTGATCGCAAAGGAGACCAGACGCCGAACAATACCGGGGGTGTGTCGGTCACCGTTCGCCATCACCTCAGGAAGGATGCTGTCATCCACTACATTGATGAGAGGTACATCTGGAAAGCGTTTTTTAAAGGCTTCGCTCATCATGGCCGGCGTGTTTAATGTGGAGTGAAAAAACGCAATCTTCTTTTCCATAACTTTATTGCTCCTTTGTTTTCAATTTTGTGTAGCTAATAAACTTTGAGATTAACATTATGGGGTTAACCAAAACTTTCCACCAGAGCGATAGCCGATTCGTCTGATGGCGCTTTGCCAGTCCAGATCTCCATGGCGCGGATTCCCTGACAGGCGGTCATGCTTTTGCCGTTATAAGCTGGAATACCCATGCTGCGAGCGGTAGGCACCAATTTTGAGTCGGGATTGGAGTAATTAACGTCGAATACCGTTGCACCGGGTCTCAATTCTTTTAGAAACTCAAAAGAGGTGAACTCATCGTAACCAATTTGCCCCATTACCGAGGCATTTATAAATAGGTCAGCGTCTTTACAGCAAATAGCCAAATTCTCGTAGGTGAGATGGTGTGGGGTGAACACTGGACCGAATTTCTGGCACAGTGCCTCAGCCTGATCAAGAAAGATATTAACCACCTTGACACTGCGAACGTGGTTTTCTAACAGATTGTAGGCGATAGAATACCCCACTCCACCGGCACCTAACATCACAATATCAGCATGCGCCACTTCCACGCCACGCTGTTTCAGCGCGCGTATGAGCCCCCAACCGTCGGTATTGTATGCAATCAGCTTGCCGCTTTGCACCAGTACGGTGTTAGTAGAACCGCACTGTACAGCAGTCTCGTCTAGCTCATCCATGTAAGCCAAAGCCGCCTGCTTGTACGGCATCGTAATGTTAAAACCGTCCAGATTTTGCCGAGCGTACTCTAGTGTGTCAGAGAGTTCGTTCTCAGGAATATTCATGATATTAAAGCTGATTTCGAGTCCGAGATCTGTCGCAAATGCACCGTACACCGTCGGTGTCACCGAGTTCTGGATATCCTTGGCAACGAGTCCTAATTTGTAGTCCATTTTGACTCCTTTCATGACAACAGGCATAGGTCAAGGTAACATTCTCCAATTATTTACACTATATCTTGATCTTGCGAAGTTAATTTTTATTGTGATTTTTCTAGACGCTTGCGCAATACGCAACGCAGTTGTTTGCCACTTTTCTTTATGAGATTGGTACAGCCGCAGCAGGTCGTGCAGCAACCATCTCGCTGCACTTCAGTGTTATTTAGGACGGCAGATGCGAAAGAGGGCCACGCAATAGATTGGCGTCCCCAACCGGCAACGTCAAACCAATTCGCTTCGATACCCCCCGCAGCTACATTGGGACTGTATTCCCTCAACCAAGTGAAACCGGAGGCGACAACGATGGACTCTGGCGCAATCTTTTTGACACTTCTTGCACACTGCAGCATCCGATTAATGCCGGCTAATTGGGATTCGGTAGGCAGCGGACCGCCAGTATCATATGGGCGTATCATAAAAGGAGTCGTAGCGCCAATGCCGTTGGAAATATTGAAGAGGCGCACCCCGACTTCGTATAGCATTTCCACTAGTCGCAGCGGCTCGGCAAGATCCATCTCACCCGTGACAGCATTCATGCCCCAGCCGTAGGGCCAGGGCAAACCATCGTGCATGTTCAGACGTACGCCAACCTCAATTTCGTCTGCATCTATTGCCTTTTGTACGATGCTCATCAGCATGCGAACACGGTTTTCGAAGTTGCCGCCGTAGCGTCCGGGTCGATGGTAGGCTGCGAACAACTCGTTGATCAGATAGCCGTGACAAGCGCGAATGTCCACAGCATCGAATCCTGCCTGTGCTGCCAAATGTACGCTGTACAGGTAATCTTCTATCAGCAGGTCGATCTCTTCGTCGGTGATTATTCGTCCGTTTTCCTTGGGGATAAGGGGATTTTCAAACGCGCAAACCGGCGCAGGTTTGCCATTGACAGTACTGTATCTGCCCGAATGTGTCAGCTGAGCAACCAAATAAACCGGTTCATCTACCGAAGCGCGTACTTCGCGCAGCATGGCGGCAAAATCATCTACTGTATCATCATGTAGCCACAGCTGAGAGGGGTTTGATCGCCCTTCCAGATTTACCGAGATAGATCCCATCCACAGGCAACCAAATCTGCCGCAAGCCAGTTCACAGTATCTGTTTACACTTCGCTCACTGGGCGCGCCGTTTGCTTCGGCGTCGAAACCTTCGATCGGCTGAGCCAAGATGCGGTTTGGAATGGATGCTTGACCAAGCGTTACCGGCCGTGCAAGACTTTCTAATGAATCCTGCCAAGGCAACAAAATACCATATGCATCTGCTGCCTGGCGCAGTTCCGTCGAAGATTTGAAATTGAAAGGCTGAAAAATCACAAGAATCACGTCCTCATAAATACATAATATTCATTAAGTATTATTGCATATTATATTTGTGATAACAAGTCTTTTCGAGATTAAGCACAATACATAACACCTATTGCAAGCAAAAATCAATCGTTATGAATAATGTAGATTTATAATCAAAAGCTTTGACAATTATTGTTTCCGCAATGGTGTTGAATGTTATGCAGCACCATTGCTTAATAAAGTATATTTTGCAAGTGAATTAACCGTTACACTGTGTCATTTGTATGACGTCAAATTGCCTAGAAACGGCGAGTACAAGAAAAGTATTTTTGAAAAGTAAAACTATTATTAGTTGACAAAATTACTATACTAAAGTCTGAGAAAATGCAGAATTTACAAGGATTTTTTATGCATAATTTTGAAAAAAATGAGATTATTAAAGTGATTCGACAAGATTTTCGTTGATTTTTTTTGGGTTGGAGTATAGTATGTATAAAGTTCGAATGAGAAACTAAAAAACTTCAAAAAAATCCAATTAAAAGGAGGATAAAAGATGAAAAGAAGAATACTTTCTGTATTAGTAATGGTTATTGTTCTGGTCATGCTTTTAGTTGCCTGTGGCGACAAGAAGGATCCTGTGACCACGGAAAAACCGGATACACCGAGCACGGATAGTAGCAGTGGAGGTGAAGTCAAGCCGAGCGTTGAACCGATCCGTGTGGGTGTTGTTACCACCTTATCCGGCTCAAACTCCGGCCACGGAGAGTATGCCAAAGAGGGTGCGGAGTTAGCTAAAAAGCAGATTAACGAAGCCGGAGGCATCTTGGGTCGTCCGCTGGAGATCATCTATGAGGACAACGGCGAAACTGAGCAGAGCTACGTGAACGCTGCTGTAAAGGCGCTATCTAGCGATGACGTGTGTGCTGTGTATTCCAATGGATATTCCAGCCAAATCGAACTGGTATTGCCTCAAGCTCAAAAATACGGTATCCCTTACATCGGCGGCAACTCGAGCCATGCGCTACTGGAAAAAGATTATACCTACTATTGGATGTTGCGTTTGTCTGACCGCTACGTTAGTCCCGCTATGGTAAATGCCTGTGTGGAATTGGGTATGAAGAACCCTGCCATCCTGCACGTTACCGACAGCTATGGCGTCGGCATGGCTGATTACGTCGAACAGGCCATCGGGGAGATCGAAGGTATGACAGTCGCCGCTCGTATCGGCGTAGGTGACAATGAGCAGCAGTTCAGCCCTTACCTTACCCAGATCATGAACAGTGATGCTGACGGGATTATTGCCATCCAGCATCAAGACCAAGCTGCTCTCGTAATGATGCAGGTGGATGCTATGGCCATCGATCTTCCTCTTATGGGCTGCTCGCAGTATGCTTCCGCTTTGGCCATCGACACTGCCGGCGAAACCGCCAACGGATGGTATTCCTTGGCCGACTGGACCGTACAGACCAATACCGAGACCGGCAAGGCGTTTGTCGATGCCTACCGTGCTGCGTATAACCGTGATCCTGATATGCAGTCTGTCACTGCGTATGACTCCATGTACCTTTTGAAAGACGCGATCGAGCGCGCCGGCAGTGATGATCCGGATGCCATTAACAAGGTGTTAGGCGAAACGAAAGATCTGCCCGGAGCAATGACCACCTACACTTTCCAAGGTGACAACTCTCTCGGTACCACGATTTTCTTGGTACAGACCGAGAATTTGCAAGGCACTCTAAAAGGTCTTGTGACCCGTTAAGTTGATTTTTGCATGAGAGCAAGGGGGCTTTTGGGTTCGGCTTCATCATGAGCCGAACCCTTAAAAGCCCACTTTGTTGCATTAACAAAGCTGATTTTGCTTTTAGTTTGCTGACAAGGACACACCGAAACAGGTGATGCTGGAGAGAGTGTACGAGAGGTTTGTGTTTCTACACTTACCGGTTGAGAATCGTTTGCTGCTTTAAGTTATACATACATATCAATCACATAAAAAGGGAGGAGTAGCCGTGAATATAGGCTTGTATCTACAATTGCTGGTCATCGGGTTATCCATGGGCATGATATACGCCATTTTGGCCATGGGCATTGTACTTTTGGTACGGGCTGTTGGCGTTCTAAACTTTGCTCAGGGCGAACTGTTTATGCTGGGTGCATACGTATGCTATGCGCTCACCGTGCAATTACACATGCCTATTTACGTTATGCTTATAGTTGCCCTTTTAATCTTCGTGCTGTTCGGCACCTTGTTTATGTTTGCGGTATACTGGCCGTTGCGCAACAGCAAGTGGCCCGCCACCATCATCATTAGCACACTTGGTGCATCAGTGGTCCTGAAAGAGGTGGTCAAGCTCATTTGGGGTTCAGTGCCGGTCGTTCAGCCGCCTATCATTAAGGGCGTGCTCGTGTTATGGGGGAACGTTCGCATAGAGTACCAATACCTGTTCATCATCGGCATCGGTTCCTTGCTTATTACAGCGGTATTTTTGCTATTCGACAAGCTGTTTCTGGGCAGGGCGATGCAAGCCGCCGCGCAGGACAGCTATGCTGCTCAATTGCTTGGCATTCCTACTATCGTCACAACGGCACTTACCTATATCATCTCTGCTTCGCTCGTAGGCGTCGGTGGCTGGTTGGTATCGCCATTATTTTTGGTGTCGACTTCGCTTGGTTCTTTCTTACTTAAGGGCTTTGCCGGTATGGTTATTGGGGGACTGGGTGATGTAAAAGGTGCCGTCATTGGCAGTCTTTTGGTAGGCGTTATCGAGTCGTTTGCTACGTTATTTACTGCCACCTACAAAGATGCTGTAGTTTTTAGTGTGCTCATTATTGTGCTCATTGTGCGACCCACAGGATTTTTTGGGCAGAAGATTTCAGAGAAAGTGTAAAGAGCGTAGGTCTTTCAGGGGTTTCTTAGAAATCTTTGAAATACAACAGCACCCTAGAATAAACATTAGATGCTGTTTAGATGCTGTTGATTTATTTAGTAAGAGCAATATGAAGAGACGGATAATAAAGATACTAGTTGTTGTCGCTATCTTGGCCTTAGCAGCTGTGTTGGTGCCCACCATAAGCAGCCATTATGTAATTACAGTGGTGAATGGTGCACTGGTGTTCTACGTAGGTTGTCTTGGTATCTGTGTAATGTTGGGATACGGTGGCATGGTATCGTTCGCCACGATCACATTCATGGGGTTGGGAGCCTACATGAGCGCAAATCTATCACTAAAGGCGGGTATGCCGTTTTTAGTTTGCGTTTTGGGTTCTATGATATTTGCAGGGCTGTGTGCGCTTATTATCGGTGCAATTCTCCTACGACTTTCGGGCACATTTTTCACCTTTTCAACCGTTGCGTTGGTATTGATTGCGCATGACTTGTTCACCAACTTGCGCAGTCTTACAGGAGGACCGGACGGCATGGGTGGTATTCCACCCTTTAATATTGGGTCTTTTGTTGCCGATACGGCGGCCGATAACTTTTACTTCCTGTTCGTAGCTGGTCTTTTAGCGGCGCTGTTTGTGCATCGGCTGAAATATACAAATTTAGGACGCCGTCTCGCCGCCGTACGAGATAATGAGATTGCTGCTGCAACGATGGGTGTGGATGTGTACCGCACCAAGGTGGTAGCTTTCATCATAGCGGGTGTATTGTCCGGACTGTCCGGCAGTCTTATGGTACACAACTACCACTTTGTAGGCTCCTCATCTTTTGTGTTCGATCAGAGCACCACTATGGTCATCATGGCCATGTTGGGCGGTGTGTCGCATCCCGGCGGCGTGTTCCTAGGCACGATGATTATCACGATGTTGCCGGAGTGGCTAAAACCTCTACAGGAATATATTCGTTTGTTTTACGGACTCGGCGTCATGTTGTTGATGGTTTTTATGCCCACTGGATTGTGGGGCTTAGGTGAGCAGCTTTCCGCTCGTTTCAAAGAGCGCTTCCATCTGACTCGTAAAACTCTTATTGGATCAGATGACGCCTCTTCCGAGGAGATGATCTAGTATGGAAAAATTGCTTGCTTTATCGAAAGTGAACAAACGCTTCGGCGGTGTGGTCGCAGCGAAAGACGTGGATATGGAAGTGTATCCCGGTGAGATCCATGGCCTCATTGGACCTAATGGTGCCGGCAAGACCACAATGCTGAATTTAATCTCCGGTATTACCCCGGTAGACAGTGGAACGATAACTTTTCTCGGACGAAATATAACGAAGATGAAAGCGCATAACCGTGCTCGCATGGGGCTAGGTCGCACTTTTCAGACGCCTCGCTTTCTGGATCGCTCCGATATTGAAGAAAATATCCTATTGGCAAACGATTTGAATGAGCGAATTTCATTTTTTAAATCCTTCGTGTCCCCTAAAAGCAAAAATTTTATTCCGCACCTAGATGAACTTACACGGGTGGCCGACTTTTCCTTTTACTTGGAAGATGACATCAGTAGTCTTACCTACGGCCAGCGTAAGATGTTGGAAATAATTCGCAGTATGATTACAAACCCCAAGCTGATTTTGGTGGACGAGCCGGCCGCCGGCCTGAACAATGTCGAGCGTGACCGTGTGATGACTCTATTGCGCCTCGCCGCACACGAACGCGGTATAGGAATAGTACTTATCGAGCACTCCATGGATATGATCATGGACTGCTGCCAGAACATCACAGTACTAAACTTCGGCGAGGTAATTGCCTGCGGCTCACCGCAGGAGGTCTCCAACAATGAAGCTGTTATCGAGGCGTATTTGGGGAGAAGAAAAGATGCTTAATATCAAAAACCTGTGTGCGTTTTATGGTTCTATTCAGGCACTGTACGATATCGATATTGAGGTGCAAGAGGGGACAATCGTCTGTCTTATCGGAGCTAACGGCGCCGGCAAAACTTCTTTGCTGAAGTCCATTTCAGGCATGGTGCAACACTCCGGCACGATAGAGTGGAATGGAGAGGACATCACGAATTACAATTCAGTGCAAATTGCCAGACGAGGTATCATGCATGTTCCCGAGGGGCGACATGTATTTCCCGGCCTCACAGTGGAAGAGAATCTCGAAGTGGGAACCATCAATTGGCGAGGTTTTTTCGGCAAACGACGCGATGCGGATGAACTGACCTACGTGTATGACATGTTTCCGCGTCTTAAAGAACGACGCAAACAGCTATCCTGGAGTCTCTCTGGCGGCGAACAGCAAATGCTGGCCATTGGACGTGCACTCATGGGTCGACCCAAAATTTTGTTGCTGGACGAGCCCTCCATGGGTTTGGCGCCGCTAGTAATTGAAGAGCTATTCGAGAAGATTGTTGCCATCAACAAAAAAGGCACACCCATTTTGATGGTAGAACAGAATGCCAGTATGGCGCTAGAAATATCAGACTACGCTTATGTTATTAATCAAGGGAGTATCGAGATATCGGGTGCAGCCAAGGATGTGGCATGCGATGACCGGGTGATTAATGCTTACCTCGGTGTCCACGCGGGACAGTGCTAGAGCGATCCCTAAACAGCAATTCAATCCATGTTATTCAAAACGTGATATACAACGGTATCGCGTAAAATGAAAAGAGAGGTTTTGCATGAGCAAAAATGTCATTGAATATATCCAAAAACACAAAGCAATCGTCATTATTCGCAAGGTATATGGTGATGACCTCAAAAATTTGGCTGCTGCTCTTGTCAGGGGCGGGATAAAATTGATGGAGGTCACGTTCGATCAGGCTGACCCTGACTGTGTACAAAAGACCTGTGAAGCCATTTCTATGCTACGAGAGAAGATGGGTGACGATATGTTGTTCGGCGCGGGTACCGTGTTGAGTACTGCTCAGGTGGATGCGGCTCATAAAGCGGGAGCTGAATACATTATCTCCCCGAATGTATCCCTGCCGGTCATCGCGCGCACGAAAGAGCTTGGACTTGTATCCATCCCTGGTGCTATGACGCCTAGCGAGATGGTGTCAGCTCATGAGGCTGGCGCCGATTTTGTGAAAGTATTCCCGGTGAGTGATTTGGGTACCCGGTACATTAAAAGTGTTATGGCGCCCATCAACCACATTATGTTTGTAGCCACCGGCGGTGTAAACGAACAGAATGTTAAAGAATATCTTGATATGGGTTTTGTCGGAGCCGGCATCGGTGGGCGTCTTACCGAGCGCAAGCTCATTGAGGCGGGTGACTTTGCTGAATTTACTCGCAGGGCAAAGGCTTTTGCCAATATAGCAGAACAGAAAGGAAATTAAATTGAGCAAGGTAGTAGGATTTGGCGAGATTATGGTGCGGCTCCAGCCGCCGGGTTACCTGAAACTTCTCCAAGCGGACACTTTTCAAGTGAGTTATGCAGGTGCCGAGGCCAACGTGCTGGTGTCTTTATCCCGTTTCGGTCATGACACTGACTATATAACAAAACTTCCGTGTTCAGATGTGAGCGAGGCGCTTGTGGGAACTCTGCGTCGGCATCGAGTCGGGGTGAACAACATCGTCTACGGTGGTGAGCGTCTCGGCTTATACTATCTGGAGCGTGGCGCCTCCCAGCGTCCATCCAAGGTTATTTACGACCGCAAATATTCGTCTATATCACAGGCGCAGCGCGATGAGTTTGACTGGGATCATATCTTTGAAGGTACCGATTGGTTCCACTTTTCCGGTATCACAGCAGCGCTCAGTCCCAACATGCCGGACATCTGCGAGGACGCCTGTAAGGCTGCCAAAGCCCATGGCGTCAAAATCAGCTGCGATCTCAACTATCGCGCCACCATGTGGAGTAGAGAAGAAGCGACCCGTGTGATGAGTCATTTGGCTAAGTACGTAGATGTGATGATCGGTAACGAAGAGGATGCCGATAACTGTCTTGGCATTCGTCCGGAGAATACCGATGTGACAGGCGGGAAGTTGGATTACTCGGCTTACGAGGCCGTTGCGAGGCAGATCTTCGAGCGTTTTGGTACCACGTCTGTGGCATTCACGCTGCGAGGCAGTATCTCAGCCTCAGAAAACAACTGGGCTGCCATGCTGTACCAAGATGGCAAAGCTTATTATTCCAAAGAATACCTCATTCGTCTGGTAGATCGTGTCGGCGGAGGTGATAGTTTTAGCGGCGGACTTATTTATGCGTTGCTCGAAGGGTATGATCCGCAGCAGGCTGTTGAGTTTGCTGTGGCCGCCAGTTGCCTAAAGCAGACGATGGAGATGGACTTTAACCTTTCTTCTGTGGCCGACGTGCGTCGTTTGATGGATGGAGACGCCAGCGGTCGCCTACAGCGCTAAAAGGATGGCGCATATAATAAGACTACTTTGGCTATGGCTTTGGCCTTCGGCATGAATCGTGTTATGAAAATTGTCGGCATTGATGCGCTTGTTTTTTGCATTTTTTCACTTTTTAACTTCTTTTTCACGATTTTTATCCGAGCTTAACTCAAT